>JBBQPY010000142.1:0-14150 GCA_038216735.1 Chthonomonadales bacterium | reverse complement strand
CCTTCTGCTGGCCCATGCGCGTGATGGTATTGAGTTGCTCGCGTTGGTCGGCTGTGAGGGTAAGGGAAGTATGTTTGCTCATACCTTCAGTTTACCCGCCCAAAACGCATTATCTAAAACTTCGTGAAACTAACGACTAGGCTCTCAGCCGCGAAGCGCTAATTTCCAACAGGCAGCGTACTGGCGTTCGGGGCGGCTGTCGTGATATTCGGGGTGACATCCGCTTTCACATTTCCAACTGCGTACGCGATGCCGCCGAGCAGGATCGACTGAAACAGAGGATCTTCCCAGATCTCTTCGCGGTGACCCATCGAAGTATAAAAGACACGTCCCTTCCCGTGCTTTCGCGCCCAGGTCGCAGGGTATGGCGGACGCTGATAGTCGGGACCTTTCATGCCCTCGGTTTCCTGAACTAGAATGACGTGCAGATCGGGGCTGAATTCTTTGAGCGAATACCACTCCTCGAATCGTACGAAACTCTCCCCCGCACCGGACAAGCCTGGAAATTTGCTGTCGATCACGCGCATCGTCGAGTTCTGCTGATCATCGTGGCGAATGAACTCACCGCCGATCATCGCAATATAGGGGTCGACTGCACTGCCGTGGTTTTTGTATCGCTCATCCGGCTGCGTATGGAACGTGTCTGCGGCACAGTGTGAGCCGATGAACCCTTTGCCGGAATGCACGGCGTCGAGGAAAGCCTGCTTGCCAGCGGCCGTCATCGGCGGCGCATTGTCCTCTCCGGGTTTAGTCGTATCGCCGGTCGTGTAGAAGAAGAAAGCGTCGTACTGTTTGAGGTTCTGCGGCGTAAACACCGTTCCATCTTTCGTGCAGGTGACATCGAATCCATGCTTGTCGCCGAGGTCAGTGAGTATCTTTTCGGCGAAACCGAGCGATGCGCCGTCTTTACGCTTCACGACGCTGTGCTCGAAGGCCTGTGACCGCGTGTAGAAGAGGATATGCCGCCTTTTTGCACCCTTTGCTGTCGCCCAGCCTGTCGGAAACGCGCTCAATCCAAGCGCGAGCGCCCCTGCTCCGAGAATTAGTTCTCTGCGTTCCATCTATCTGTACCTCCTGCATGGTATGATTTAGTCATCTTTAGTTAGTTTTGTCGGCTGTATCGAACTGCATCGAACCTTTGGCACAACATTTTACTGCGCGATTGTAACATATTCCGAGACTCTTTCGACGCCGGGTCGTCTCTGACCCGGTCTTAGCGGAACTTCCCAATGACTGTACCGTCCCATTCGATGCCCGATCATACGCACCTTCTGTCGTCGCCAGATGCAACAAAGTATGAAGAAACTACATGCCGAGTTATTGTACTGATACCTGCGCGGCTCGCCGCGACGAGGCTGCCCGATAAGCCTCTCATCGACCTCGCTGGTAAACCGATGATCCAGCACGTCTGGGAGCGTGCCAACGCGGCAAAAGGCGTTGCGCTTGTCGCTGTGGCAACCCCGGACCCTGTGATCTTAGCGGTTGTAGAAGGTTTCGGCGGACGGGGGATTTTGACTTCCGAGCGTCATCGTTCCGGCACCGATCGATTGGCAGAAGCCGCTGACATTCTCGCGTTGTCGCCGCACGACATCGTCGTCAATGTGCAGGGCGACGAGCCACTCATCGAGGCCGCATCCATTGAAGCCGCTTTTGCGCCGCTTCTGGAAGATTCCACATTGCCGATGGCGAGTCTGATGTGTATCTGTCCCGCGATCGACATCGATAACCCGAACTGCGTGAAAGTGGTCTGCGCCCGCAACGGAGACGCACTCTATTTTTCGCGTACCAGGCTGCCTTTCCCACGCACAGATACCGGGGATGTGAGCGTGATGCAGCACATCGGGCTGTATGCGTACCGGCGTGATTTTTTATCTGTCTATGCCGGACTCGCGCCAACTCCGCTCGAGCGTACCGAGGCGCTGGAGCAGTTGAGGGTACTGGAGAACGGCTATCGAATCCGCATGGTACAGGTCGAAGATGCCGCAGTGGGCGTCGATACGCCGGAGGATCTAGAGCGCGCACGGCGAATTCTCGAAGGCCTGCTCTCTTGTGCTGACAGAAAAGTTCGGAATGATCAGTTCAATTGTCTCTGATCGATCTCGATTCAGGTGTGATTTCCCAGCAATTCAATTCGGGCAGGAATTTATCCTTTCGATGCCGGAATTTAAAGCTGGAACCCAAGGACTGAAGGCGGACAGAATCAGATCGTCGTCTCAAAGTCGGACAAAACGTCACAAACACAAATCACAAACACAATTCAAGGGAGAATTTCATAATGAGTGAATCGAATGGCAGAGTTCGTGTCGGCATGATTGGAACGGGCGGAATTGCGCAGGGACATATTCGGCGAATGCTGAAAAATCCCGATGCCGAAATTACCGCACTGTGCGATATCAACCCGGAAGCGCTTGCAAAAACGGTCGAGCAAAATCCCGACGTCAAGGATGTACCGCAGTTCCTCGATTTCCATGATCTGATCAATTCCGGTCTGGTCGATGCCGTCAGCATACATACGCCACACACGACTCACTTCGAGCAGACGATGACCTGCCTCGAAAAAGGGCTGCATGTGCTGAGCGAGAAGCCTCTGGTGTGCACCGTCGCGGATGCAAAACAGGTGCTCAAAAAAATCGATGAGTCAGGCAAAATATTCGTACTCAACTACCAGCGGCACTATCAGCCGGAATTTCTGTATATTCGGGACGCAATCGCCAAAGGTACCTACGGTAAAGTACAGTTCGTGCAGGGGATGCAGTGTCAGGGATGGTTGGTTGGCTGCGCGGGAAGCTGGCGTCATGATCCAGCGCTCAGCGGCGGCGGTCAACTCAACGATTCCGGCTCCCATCTGCTCGCAGTTCTGCTGTTTGTGACCGGGCTGAGCGTGGAGAGCGTCTGCGGCTTCATCGACAATATGACGGTGCCGGTCGACATCAACTCCGCCCTTTCGCTCCGCTTCGTCGGTGGCGCACAGGGAAACCTATCGATCGTCGGAAACGCCCCTACCTGGCATGAAGACATCACAATCTGGTGTGAGCATGGCACCTTTTTTGTGCGGCGGGACAAACTCGAAGTCTGTGGCGCGGACGGAAAGCGATTTACACCCGCCCCCGAAGATATGCCTGCAGGTAACGATCCTGATAAAAATTTCATCGCCGCAATACTTGGCAAAGAGCCGATCGGTTCCCCTGCGATCTGGGGACTGCGCGTAATCGAATTAACGGAAGCGGCCTGGAAATCTGCCGCGACAGGCGAGATAGTTCACGTCGAGCGATAGCCTCGACGGCATTGTTGAAAGATTCGTCGTAAATTTTCACCATGCCTTCAGTTTCGTACCTGCAGGCAGAATATCTGCATCGCCTCCCCCTCTTCCCGAAGCTTCGGGAAGAGGGGGTCGGGGTAAGGGGGAATAGTTACGGTTCGTCAAAGAAATTTTCACGAACCCATGCATGGCTATAGTTCTCGCCTGTGATCTCCCTGGCTCACGCAAATCGTTGCCGTCACAATTGAGCCTGAATCGACGTACTTTAAAGCAATCATCGATGCGGCGTTCGTGCGCGCCGCGTTGACGTGACCTCAGTTACGGAGTCATCACCGTTAGCTAAAGAGCATTTAGCAGTGCTAAGTCGGTGATGAAGTTTTCGTGGAACACGGGGTGCTGATGATTGCGTCACTGTGCTTCGCACTGGCTATAGCCGATAATCGGGCAGTATACAGATAGAAATCAGAAAAGGGACGGCGAAATTGCAGTTCAAATCTCGTGAAAGTTTACGCGCGGTGGGTCTATCCCTGGTGATAGTGCCCTTCCTCTCCGTCTCTACCGCACTGGCGGGCGGGCAGAAAGGCAAAGTTACGGTCGATGCAGATGCAATCGTACGCCGGATGTTGAGCGCCTACCAGACAGCCCAGTCGATTCAAGAAGTTGCCGAAGCAAAAGTCACGCTGCTACCTAATCCCGAATACATTCAGACGACCGCGTTTAAATTCAAGCGGCCCAATCTGATGCTCCAGACGACGCAGGATCCCCATGGGGGGACGGTCGACGTCTACTGCAATGGAAAGACGCTGACGGTCTACAGCGGCAAACAAAACATTTTCACCAAACGAACTGCGCCCGGGAGCGTCCCGCAGACGCTCAATGCAATGACTCACGCTTCGAAAGACCTGACCGGCAGTGAGAACACGCCAATTTTGAGTCCGTTCAGTTTCCTGCGCGCAGGTAAGCGCCTCGATGAGGTGAAATCTCTGCGATTCGTACGTGAAGAGACCTTGGACGGACATCGTGTCTACGTTCTGACGGGCACTGCGGACAGCGACTGGCTCAACGCTCTGATTCCCAGCAAGAACCTCAAATGGCAGCAGCGAGACATCTTGCTTTGGATCGATGCCGAAACCTCTCTGCTCCGCAAATCGAAATGCCGCCTGTTCGGTCAGGTTCCGGTGATCCGAAATGGCAAACAGGTCTACTCGACATTCGGGCTGGGGTTCGAAGAGGTCCATCGTGATACTTTGCTGAACGTGCCGCTGCGAGACGAAGTCTTTTTCTTTAAGCAACCGAAAAATGCTGCGGAACAGTTCAAGTCGACTCGGTGAAACAGGAGTTCATAACGATTTTAACGATTGATAAATGATTGACAAATCGTCAGCCAGTGTGCTAGACTATGAAACTGAGATTGATTTTAAGCTTTATGTAGTGATTCCGTAGTATATTCGATGCGTTGATGAGGCAAGTAGGCGTTCGTTGTCCATACAGAGAGCCGTCGGGTGGTGCGAGACGGATGGCACGGATGCTGAAACTCCCCTCGGAGCAGAAAGCTGAACGGAGCGGCAAACCGCTTCCATTAGGCTGCCCGATTTGCGCCCGGTAAAGCGCTTACAAGTGGTCGGTAGGATGCGAAAGCATCCAGCGTTCGTGTTCCGTCAACACGTTCCGATTACAAGGGTGGTACCACGTGAGATACGTCTCTCGTCCCTTGCGGATGAGGGGCTTTTTTGTCGCAATTTTTAGAGGCAACGGCTCCAGTATAGCCTGACTTACTGACATTATCCGATTAAAATATACGAGTACGGATTTCGTCCTCGGAATACCAACAATTAAATTTGAGAAATGTTACTCCACTCGGAGTAGTTCTCGAACAGTCCAAATTTCCTGCAATACAAAAAGTTCGCTGGCACAGTATCCCAGCGCTCTTTCAATTCTATTTTTCGATTCGATACTAAATCCGGTTCAACGGAGCGTATCGGATCCTACTCTGGAAGCACTATCCGAAAGAAGGCGAGAAAACAATGCAACTGTCTGGAGCGCAAATCCTGCTGGAGTGTCTGAGGCAGGAGGGTGTCACCCATATTTTCGGCTATCCTGGCGGCGCGGTTCTGCCGATCTATGACGCAATTTTCGACTGCCACGACATCAAGCATATCCTTGTCCGGCACGAGCAGGGCGCGGCGCACATGGCGGACGGATTCGCCCGCTCGACCGGCAAAGTCGGCGTCTGCCTCGCCACCAGCGGACCGGGTGCAACCAACCTGGTGACCGGTATCGCGACTGCTTACATGGACTCGATACCGATGGTCGCGATCACCGGGCAGGTGCGCACGAGTGTGCTCGGCAAGGATGCTTTTCAGGAAGCCGACATCACCGGCATCACGATGCCGATCACCAAACACAATTTCCTCGTCAAGCGTGCCGAAGATCTCGCACAGACGCTTGCAGAGGCGTTTCATATCGCCCGTTCCGGACGTCCTGGTCCGGTTCTCGTCGATATTCCGCTCGATGTGAGCAAAAATATTATCTCCTTCGATGCTGCGAACGATTACCCGAAACAGGTTTCTATTCCGTCGTATAAGCCCGCCAGCCCTCAGGGACGTATTCCGGAACTGCAGATTCGTAAAGCCGCGCAGTTGATTGCAGAGGCGGAGCGACCGGTGCTGTATGTGGGCGGCGGCGCAATCGCCTCCGATGCTCAGGCGGAGGTCACTGCGTTTGCCGAGAAGATCAACACCCTTACGACCACGACGCTGCTCGGAAAAGGCGCGATCGACGAGACACACCCGCTCTCAATGGGTATGCTGGGTATGCACGGCACCGCCTACGCGAACCACGCCGTCAATAATGCCGATCTGCTGATTGCCGTCGGGGCGCGTTTCGATGACCGCGTTACTGGCAATGTCGATAAGTTCGCTACGGGCGCAAAGATCATTCATATCGACATCGATCCAGCAGAGATCGGTAAAGTCATTCAGCCCGACGTTCCGATAGTCGGCGACGTAAAAGCGATACTGACAGAGCTGATCAAGCAGGTAGCGGCACGTCCGGCTGGCGAGTGGAACGACACGATTCTCGAGTGGAAACGCCGCTTCCCGCTGATCTATCCAAGTGACGGCAAACTGTATGCCGAGTACGCTATCGAGCAGATCAACGAGGCATTCGACAACGACGCGATTATGGCGACCGATGTCGGACAGCACCAGATGTGGGCGGCACAGTACTTCGTCTGCAAGCGTCCGCACCAGTGGATAACCTCCGGCGGCCTCGGCACGATGGGCTTCGGCTTGCCTGCAGCGATCGGCGCAGCGTTCGCGAATCCGGACAAGCGCGTTGTCTGCCTTTCCGGAGATGGCTCGTTTCAGATGTGTACGCAGGAACTGATGACAGCGACGGTGTACAAAATCCCTGTAATTACGGTCATAATAAACAATCGATCACTCGGAATGGTGCGTCAGTGGCAGGAGATGTTCTATGAAGAGCGGTATAGCTCCGTAGACCTGCAGGCGTCCCCCGATTTCGTCAAACTCGTCGAAGCGTATGGCGGGGTAGGGTACCGTGTGACGGCGAAGGAAGATCTCCGCGCGACGCTCGAACTCGCGAAGACCATCACCGACCGACCAGTCGTAATCGACTGTGTGATCCCGACCGAAGAAAATGTCTACCCGATGATCCCATCCGGTCAGTCAGTCACGGAAATGCTGCTGCGCGACGACCTGATCCAGGCTAAGGCGAGCGTCCATGCCGATTCGGAAGAGTGGTCGTTTTCGGACGAGGAGAAGGTGCTCGCGCAGTATGTCGAGGTCGCCAAAGCCGTCGCCTACGAAGCCACGGAAGGCTAGGCGACTGGCTGGTCAGGGTGGCAATCACAACGGATGGTGTCGATTTAACAGACTGAACTCCGTTGCTGGAAAGTACGCATTGATTGCGCATATGAACTATGGGGTGCGCCGAGCGCCCTCAAATCTCTGGTTAATCACTCCTTCTCCAAAAGCATTTTGGAGAGGGGGTCGTGCGGTAAGGGATTTTACGAGACAAGCTGTGCGCCGTTTAGCTGGGAAGTAAACCATTCCCCCACGCTTTCCAACCGAGCTTGAGCTGAAGCCGAGGGAATATAAACGAGGTTGAAGATAAAAGGCAGAAATCGATGCAGATAGAAAACCTCAATCCCGAAGTGCTCTGGCAGCACTATCAACGTGGGTACCATTGTCTTGTGCGCAGTGGACTGTATTTCCGGCAGGTGTTGCGTCCAGCGCTGTCGCATGTCTACTTTCAGCGCGCCGTGCCACTGCTCGTCGAGTATGCGCGTGCGAATCATACGAACAGCGATCTGCCGCCCGGTTTCGGCGATCAGCTTCATGCCTGCCCGCTGACGCCGCGTGATCTGCTCCACCTCGACTACGCGATCTGCCTCGGATACGCGGAGGCGCAAGGCAATAATCAAGTTCTGGTTACCGATACACCTGTCATGTCCTGGCCCGGTCCGGGAGGCTCGAACGGAATCTTCATCGCCGCCGACGCCGTCATCGCACAGACGATAGAAGCCCTCTACGGCGAGATGGAGTGGGACGAAGAGGAAGCGGAAGAAGGCGAAACCGAGTCGGAAGACCCGACAGACGAGGATTCTAAACCTCCCTTCGATTTGTAATTGGAATCTGTTCGAAGTAAGCTGATAGAATTGAGTCTGAAAGGAACGACAGGAACCCGAGGATGAGCAACACGATAATGGCACAACTGCAGCAGCAGCATACGGTGACCGTACTGGTCGAGAACAATCCTGGCGTTCTGGCGCGGGTCTCAGGACTTTTCGCGCGTCGCGGCTATAACATCGAATCGCTGGCGGTTTCCGTCACTGATAAACCGGAAGTATCGCGCATGACGATCGTCGTCGGCGGCGATCATCAGGTGCTGGAGCAGATCACCAAGCAGTTGAATAAGCTCGTCGAGGTGATGAAAGTCGTCGATTATACGGAGACAGCCGTCGTGGAGCGTGAGCTCGCGCTGATCAAAGTGACTGCAGAATCGAAAGATCGCGGCGAAATCATGCAGATCGTCGAGATTTTTCGCGGGCGCATCATCGATATGAGCGATAAAACATTTATTATTGAAGTGACCGGCAGTTCAGACAAACTCGACAAGATCACTTATCTGCTCGAAGGCTACGGCATTCGAGAACTGGTGCGAACGGGCATTATCGCGATGGCTCGGGGTATGAAAACTGCCAGCCGAAGCGGTCGTGACAGCGCCGACTGAGGGCGCCGAAATCGATAATTCAGCCCAGAAGCCAGCGCTAACCCGAACGACTGAAACGCACGCTCCTCGTTCAGGGTAGTGTGTTGTGAAGCCGCGCGATAGAGACTCGACAAACAGAGGTCGGACGCGCAATTTCACTGGGGGCAGCATGGGTGAACTACATGAAATCGTAAGCGCAGCGGCGGTAGGAAGGCTTTTTGATCTGCTAGCAATCGTCTGCCCGCTGCTCGGCATGGGACTGGGCGCGATCGTCGGAAGCAGGCGTGGCAGGTTGAGATCCGACATGCTCAACGGTCTGACAATCGGGCTGCTCGGCACACTCAACTGGGCGCTCTGGCATATCTATAACGCGCTCACCGACCGCAACGGTCTCGACACAGTACGCAATCTGGTCATCAACCTCCTGCTGTTTGTGCTTCTCGGTGGTATTATCGGTCTGGTTGCTTCCAGATTCCTTTTTCGGAAACAGAATCCACCCCTGCCCCCCGACGATCCGGAAGGAGCGCTCGTCGGCGCCGGTGTAGGGGGGCCGACTCGTGGCAGCGGCAACGCGCGCACGATCGAGGAGGCTCTGGAGCCACCGCGTAATCCATGATGCACATGCGAAAAGTGGAGTTTCAGAGCGATTTCCGGATGGGTTCCTGACGGATTTAGAACCTGTTTTTTCTAATGATTTGGCATGAGGAGAGCACCTATTGTCTATGTATCCAAACAGCGGTCAGCCTGCCCGTAAAGGGGCTTCCCCTGTCGTAATCGGATGTAGCATCTGCGGCGGCATCGCCCTGATCTGTTTTATAGCCTTTATCGGATTCAGTATGTTTGCGTTCAACAAATTTAAAGGCATGGCATCTGGCATCGTGCAGCAGCAGAAGCAGCCGGTACTGTTTCTCAAGGCGATCAAAGTGCACGATTACGCCGCCGCAGAAAACCTGATGTCCCCTGCGGGACAACAGGCGCTTCCTGAAGACCAACTCAAAAAGCTCTGCGAGGATACCGAACAAAAGCTCGGTCCACTCCAGAGCTGGACGACGAGACCGAGCAGCTCGAGCAGTTCGAACGAATCGAATCCGAAGAAAGCTTCGTTTACATTGGACTACTTGTACCGTGTAACATACAAAAATGGGAAAGCGACTGCCACCTTCGGTTTCACGACGAAAGACCCGTTGAAAATGTCCGGAATGATTGACGACTTCGACCTCTCGTCAAGCGATCGGCAATCGAATACAAGCGGCGACGATGGTTCCGACACAGGGAACAGCGGATCTGGCAGCAGAAAAAACAATGGCGGGACGAAAAAAAGCGATCCGAACAGCGATTTCAATCAATAAAGCGAACTCGTAGTGATGCCAAATGGCGACAGACCACCGCTCTTGATATTCGGTTGTCAGTCCTTCTTCAGCCCGGGAAGAGCACCTATTATCTATGTATCCAAATAGCGGTCCGCCTGTTCGCAAAAGTGCATCCCCGGTCGCAATCGGTGTCGGCATTTGTAGCGGCTGCGGGCTGATCGCGGTGATCGCCATCGTCGCGCTCAGCATGTTTGCGATTACCAAATCCAAAGGCATCTTAGCCGGTATAGCGCAGCAGCGTAAACAGCCTATTCTGTTCTTCAAGGCAATCAAAGTACACGATTACGCCGCCGCAGAAAAGTTGATGTCGCCTGAAGGACAAAAAGCGCTTCCTCAAGCCCAGCTCAAAAAACTCTGTGAGGACACCGAACAGAGGCTCGGCCCGCTCCAGAGCTGGTCTACCCGATCGAGCAGCTCGAGCAGCTCCAACAACTCAAATCCGAACAAAACTTTTCTCACCATGTACCGTTCCTATCATGTCATGTATCAGTATGGGGGAGCGATTGCAACCTTCTACTTTAGTTCCAATAGCCATTTGGCCTGGTCCAGAATGATCGGCGACTTCAACATTGCGACAGGCGACTCAACGAGCGATAACGACGCTCGTTCCAGCACACCTTCTGGTGAGAGCGGCAAAAGCAATAGCGCCGCAACGAAAAAAAGCGATCCGAACAACGATTTCAACCAGTGAATCTACTCGACCGCAAGCTGTATTTTCATGAGAGTTTGACGACAACTGCACATGAGTTTTGATAGTGATTTGACAGTACAAGGGAGATTGCGACACGATGGCAGCTACGATTTACTACGATAAAGACGCCGATTTGACGACCCTGACGGGCAAGAAAGTGGCGGTCATCGGCTACGGGAGCCAGGGACATGCGCACGCGCTGAACATGAAGGAATCAGGCGTCAATGTCGTCGTCGGTCTGCGTCCGGGCAAGTCCTGGGAAAAGGCAGAAAATGACGGGCACACGGTCCTGAGTGTCGCCGACGCGACCAAAATTGCAGACATCATCATGATACTGGTCAATGACGAGTATCAGGCGAAGGTCTATAAAGAGAGTATCGAACCGAACCTCTCTCCCGGCAATGCGATCGCATTCGGTCACGGTTTCAATATTCATTTTGGGCAGATCGTGCCGCCAGACAATATCGATGTATTTATGGCGGCTCCGAAAGGACCTGGGCATCTCGTTCGTCGTGTCTATCTGGAAGGAAAAGGCGTTCCCTGCCTGATTGCCGTGCATCAGAACCATACTGGCAACGCCAAAAACATCGCCCTCGCTTACGCGAAAGCGATCGGCGGCACTCGGGCAGGTGTGTTGGAGACGACCTTTCAGGAAGAGACCGAGACCGACCTTTTCGGTGAGCAGGCTGTGCTTTGCGGCGGCGCGACTTCGCTTGTGAAGGCGGGATTCGAGACACTGGTTGAGGCGGGCTATCAGCCGGAAGTCGCCTATTTCGAATGTCTACACGAACTCAAACTGATCGTCGACCTGATGTATGAGGCAGGGATTGCTGGAATGCGCTACTCGATTTCGGATACAGCGCAGTTCGGCGACATGACACGGGGTCCCAAGATCATCGATGATCATGTCCGCGCCACGATGAAAGAGACACTTCGTCAGATACAGAGCGGCGAGTTCGCTCGCGAATGGATACTTGAAAATCAGGCGAATCGCCCGGTCTTTCGTGCACTTGAAAACAAAGATCGCAATCATCAGATCGAACAGGTTGGTCGTGAACTGCGTTCGATGATGAGCTGGGTTCAGAGCAGCCTGCCGGAGCAAGTAACGGTCGTTCCAGCCGTAACGCAGACAGTCGAAAATACCGCAACCGAAGACCGTATGACAAAGGTCGAGTGGCGCGGCTGATAGACGTCGAGATTAAATCTTCATCTCGATTACATTCAGAACTTATCGGCGAACGAGCATATACGGGTAAATTAGGTCAGAGCAGGAGACAGTCGCAATGAACGAGAACGAACGCTATCTGTTCGATTTGCAGGGGTTTCTCGTCGTCGAAAATGCGCTCGATTCGGCGCAGATCGCCGCATTGAACGAACTGATCGAGCGGCAGACGGCGATTGAAGTTGAGGCGGCAGCGACGACGCATCGGTTTGGAGGGCTGCTGAAGTGGGGACAGCCGTGCCTCGACCTGATCGACAATCCACGCGCACTTTCCTATCTCGAACAGTTGATCGGCAAGACGGTACGGCTCGACCATGAGTATTGCGACATCATTCGCGGCGGGCGCGGGCCAATCGGTACGACCCTGCACGGTGGCGCAATCACCGATGATCCAACCGCTTACTACCGCTTTTTCAATGGCAAATTGCGTAACGGGCTGACAGTTGTCGCCTACAACCTGCACGATGTCAATCCCGGAGATGGCGGGTTTGGATGCGTTCCGGGCAGTCACAAGAGCAATTTACTGCTTCCAAAGGAGTGGCACGATCTAGACAATCCCGTTTCCTGTGTTGCCGCCGTAACCGGGGCAGCCGGAACCGCCGTGATCTTTACGGAGGCATTGACGCACGGCACACTGCCCTGGCGCGGACAGCAGGAACGCCGCACGATCTTCTACAAGTACAGCCCGTCACCACTCTCCTATTCGCGCAGTTATTATGACGCCGACGAGTATGAGGGGCTGACGAAGCGTCAGAGTGAACTGCTGCAGCCGCCGAGCGCGCGCTACTGAGGCACTGCATTCTGCATGTTGGGTGCATCGAGTTTTGGTAAGGAGCACGAGGCAATGGCGACCCGTATCTATATTTTCGACACCACGCTGCGCGACGGCGAGCAGTCTCCCGGAGCGTCGCTCAATGTCGAGGAGAAGCTCGAAATTGCGCGGCAGCTCGAACGGCTCGGCGTGGATGTGATCGAGGCGGGTTTTCCGGTCTCCTCTCCCGGCGACTTTCAGGCGGTGCAGGCGATCAGCCGACTGATCAAAAACTGCACAGTGTGCGGACTGACGCGCGCGGTCCCTAAAGACATCGATGTGGCGGCAGAAGCGCTTAAAGATGCGGTGCGTCCGCGAATACATACCGGGCTAGGTGTCTCAGACAGCCATCTGCAGCACAAACTGCGCATGACCCGAGAACAGGCGATGGAGCGTGGAGTTGATGCTGTCAAGCACGCCCGTCGATATGTCGAGGATGTCGAGTATTTCCTGGAAGACTCTGGACGTGCCGACCGCGATTACCTCTGCCGAGTGATTGAAGCAGTGATCGCGGCCGGAGCGACCGTAATCAATATCCCGGATACGACAGGCTATACGACGCCCGATGAATACGGCGCGTTGATCGCCTACGTCGTGAATCGTGTGCCCAATGTCGACAAAGCGATCCTGAGCGTCCACTGTCACAACGATCTTGGAATGGCGACTGCCAATGCGCTCGCGGGCGTGCAAAACGGCGCGCGGCAGATCGAATGTACGATCAACGGCATCGGCGAACGGGCGGGCAACACAGCCCTCGAAGAGATCGTGATGGCGATGCACGTACGCCGAGATCTGCTTGACTGTGAGACCGGGATTGTCACGCAGGAGTTGTATCGCACGAGCAGGATGGTCAGCACATCGACCGGTATTTTTGTGCAGCCCAATAAAGCGATCGTCGGTGCAAATGCGTTCGCGCACTCCAGCGGAATACATCAGGATGGCGTGCTCAAAGAGCGAACTACCTATGAAATCCTCGATCCGGCCGATGTGGGCATCAACGAAAGCAAAATTATCCTGACTGCTCGGAGCGGACGCGCTGCGCTGAAGCACCGTCTCGCTGAACTGGGCTATACTTTTACTGAGGAGATGATCGACAAAATCTACGTCACCTTTCTCGATGTCGCCGACCGCAAAAAAGAGGTCTATGACGAGGACCTCGAGCTTATCGTGTCCGGCGAGACCAGCGCGGTTCATCAGACCTATGAGCTGTTGGACGTGCAAGTCTCCTGCGGCGACAAAATGATCCCGACTGCCACGGTCTCGGTGCGCGATGCAAAGGATAACAAGCTGATCGATTCCTGTCATGGCACAGGTCCGGTCGATGCCGTTTATCGCGCAATCAACCGTATCGTGGGCGTCGAAAACGAATTGATCGAGTTCAGCATTCAGTCCGTGACGCAGGGGATCGATGCGATGGCGGACGTAACGATCCGGATTCGACGCGGCAACGATATTTATACCGGTCGTGGCGCACATACGGACATCGTCGTCGCGAGCGGCAAAGCCTATATGCATGCGCTGAACAAGCTCATAGATCGCGTCACGCCAAGCAATCAGGATAA
>JBBQPY010000141.1:0-14223 GCA_038216735.1 Chthonomonadales bacterium | reverse complement strand
CCGACATAGACAAGTTGCAACGAAAATGGGCCTCTACAATGCCCTGTGCGGCCACTCTGGAAATTTACGTGACTGAAATGTCACCAAAAAATCGGTCATTCGGTTCAAAACGACGCAGACGCTTATTTCGCAATCGGTCTTAACATCATAGGCTGAACGGTTAATGTGCAGGATAAGCCAGACTGAGAGGCTGTGAAGACACGGGTATCGGGGTCATGTGCCTTTTTTGTTTGAGCAGAAGTGTAACGCGGAGAGAAAGCGCAGAGAGAGACCGTGATGAGCAATACTGCAGTCACCAATCGAAGTAACAGAGGATTCGTTTTCATTCTGGCGCAGCCTTCCAGGGTAAGCAATCGTTTTTTGCTCTCCCAATAGTACTAACTGGCAAACAATGCAAGGCGGTATAGTGCTTCCTAAGGCGAATTGGGCTGCGCGATCAGAGTCTTGCGCAGGTTCTGCTCGACTTTCTTCGCGGTCGATGCGACTCGTTTGTCAGAATGCTTCGTCAGCCTTTTAAGCTCTCGCAACTGATCCTGCCGGATCGGGCGAGTTCCGCCGTTCATCCAGAGCGCGTCGGCGATATTTTCCACGCGCTGAGCAGAATCGGCAGCCGAGATCAGCAGCGGCACGGGATTTCTGCCCCACAGATGGGCAATAACGTCGCTCAGTATCTCGGCGGGAGCGCCATCGGAGCGTAAACCAAGCAAAGCGTCGAGCGACAAACTATCGTGGTACCTGAGGTAGAGCAGTTGCAGATAGTCAGGAGTGTCCTCGATTACGTCGTCAGAGTAATGATCGGGCTTGTCGCGAGTGCTTGCATTCCAGCTTGCATTCCACAGGCGGTATTGCAGCAGTAACCGATCGACATTTTTCGCATACTCTATGTGGTAGTAGCACAGCAGGAAAGTCAGATCGTTGTAGCCGATGGGATTGCTGACCAGTCCAGACCGCAGCGCCTGCCATTTCTGAACTTTTCCGACAGGGTATTGCCGTTCGAACTGCCTGTTGCTGAGCGCCTCATCCGATTTATGCTGTTGCTAATGACTCAGAGAAAGCTTCGATATCGCCTCATGCAGATTTTTCAGCATCTGCCGATCGCTCTTCGATACCGTTGCGACCATCAGGACATATGCCGAACTCGCGACATACACGGGCGGAATAAACATTCACATTCTCCTTCATTCTCCTTCAACAGTTTACAAAAATCTACCGATATGCCAGTTTAGACGTGCGGAATGTGCGGTCAAGCCGAGTTGTCCGCCGAAGCGTAACTTTCATTGCTTGCCTTTCTGCTCGAATCAAAAATGGGACGCAGATTCGTGCGTCCCATCACTATACACTTGTACCCTTACGAACTTCCAGTTGCGATAACGCAGCATGAGAACGCCGCGGAGCACTACACGGAAAACGGATATGAGCGATTACGCGATCAGGTCGTGCACGACATTGCCGTAGACATCAGTGAGGCGGAAGTCGCGACCCGCATAGCGATATGTCAGCTTCGTGTGGTCGAAGCCGAGCAGCCGAAGGATCGTCGCATGCAGGTCGTGAACATGAACCGGCTTGTCCTGCGCCTTGAAACCGAACTCGTCGGTCGCCCCATACACCTGCCCGCCCTTCACGCCGCCCCCCGCCATCCACATCGTAAAACCGTGATGATTGTGGTCTCGCCCGTTCATTTTGCCCGCATTCGAGCCGGGCGTGGGCATCTCCACAGTCGGCGTACGCCCGAACTCGCCGCCCCAGATCACCAGCGTGTCTTCGAGCATCCCCCGCTGTTTCAGGTCTTTGAGCAGCGCACCGATCGGCTGATCCGTTTGCCGCGCCAGTTCTCTGTGTGCCGATTCAAGGTCGTCATGGTTGTCCCACGGCTGCCCAGCCCCCTGATAGAGCTGGATATACCGGACGCCGCGCTCCAACAGCCGTCGTGCGATCAAAACCTGCCGCGCGTAGGTGCCATCCCCGTACATTTTGCGAACCGCCTCGGGCTCTTTGCTGACGTCGAAAGCGTCGGTAGCGTCCATCTGCATGCGATACGCGAGTTCGTACGACTGGATGCGGGCTTCCAACTGCGCGTCCTTCTGCCGTTGTTCGAGATGCTTATGGTTCAGTTTTTGCAGCAGATCGAGCTGCGTGCGCTGTGCAGGCATCGCAGTGTAGTTGTTCTTGATATGCTCGATGATGCGCTGAATGTCCGACTGCGCCGAGTCGATGTACGTGCCCTGAAACGCCCCGGGCAGAAAGCCGGACTGCCAGTTCTGCGTGTCCTGGATCGGATAGCCGCCCGGGCACATCGCGATAAAGCCGGGTAGATTCTGGTTGACCGTGCCGAGACCGTACGTAACCCAGGATCCCATACTCGGTCTGATCAGCCGGGATTCGCCGCAATTCATCAGCATCAGCGACGGCTCGTGATTCGGCACATCGGCGTACATCGAGCGGATCACCGCGATGTCGTCGATACAGTCCCCGATATGCGGCAGGATTTCGCTGACTTCGATGCCGCTCTGCCCATGCTTGACGAATTTGTAAGGCGATCCCATCGCCGCACCGGTCTTGCGCTCGGTGGGAAGATTCGCCATCGGGAGCGGCTTGCCATGAAACTTGGTGAGGGACGGCTTCGGATCAAAAAGATCGACGTGTGACGGTCCCCCGTTCATAAAGAGAAAGATAACGCGCTTCGCTTTACCCGGCAGCGGCGGCAGTTTCGGCGCCATCGGGCTGAACGACGCCACAGAACCCGCCGCATTCGCGGCAGGTGGCGACGCCGCCGAGGCAGATGCCGCTTCCGACGTGAGCAGTCCTGCGAGGCTGAGACCTGCGAACCCGTTTCCCATTCGTGCGAGCGCCTGACGGCGCGTCAGCAGTACATCTTCCCATTCCGGTCGATCGTGATTCATCTGGCTTCTCCGATAAGTTCAGACACTAAAAGCATCTATTCCCCCAACTGGGGAGCAAGAACACGGTTGTATTTGCCCCTCGCCCCGATTTGGTGCGAATTGCAGGCGGAGAGATTTGAGTGAGGGCACAGTATTCTAATCGATGAAACTGAATTCGTTCGTCATCAGCAGTATCTGCGCGTAGCGTTCCCATGCCGTAAGCGCGGTTGTTTCACTCAGTTTGACTTCTGTCACCGTCAGCATGACCTGTGGTTTGGACTGCGACTGTGCGAGGAATTCCAGCCCTGCTGCGATCTCATCCTTCGCTGCACTCCGCGCAAACAGCAGTTTATAAAGAGCTTGGATGCGCTCAGTGTCGGTTTTCTGCGCGACGATATCGGGGCGGCTGACGAGATGCCGCGCCTGCTCGATCACGAATGGACTGTTCATCATATACAGCGCCTGCTGCGGAACCATCGTTTGAAAACGCTGTGCGCTGCTCGTGTCCGGGCTGGCAAAATCGAAAGTGCGGAACAGACCGGGCAGGTTTTGCCGCTCGATGAAGCCATAGACCGTGCGGCGATTCGAGTAGGGCGCACTGGTCAATTCCACCGATGGTCCGCCTGATTTTGTATCCAGTTGACCAGAAACCGCTAACAGGGAATCGCGCAGTTCCTCCAGATCGAAACGCTGCCGGTTCATGTGTGAAACCAGTCGGTTCTCAGGGTCGATCAGCGCTTCGCGCGCGGTCGTCAAGCAGCTCTGCTGATAGGTATTCGAGAGCAGAATCAGCTTGTGAAGTTTTTTAACCGACCAGCCGTCTTCGACGAAACGAGATGCAATATAGTCCAGCAGTTCCGGGTGCGTGGGGGGATCGCCACGAATCCCGAAATCGCTCGGCGTACGTACGATTCCCTTTCCGAAATGCCGCAGCCAGACGCGGTTGACGAAGACCCGCGCCGTGAGGGGATTATCCTTACTGGCGATATTCTGCGCCAGTTCGAGTCGCCCACTGCCCTGCGAGAACGGCTTCGGATCAGAGCGCGAAAGTATTTGCAGGAAGCGGCGAGGCACAGCGTCCCCGACATTACCTGCATTGCCACGAATGAAAACGTGCGGCTCGACGGGCTTCGGCAGGTCCTGCAGTGCCATCGCGAACTCAGGCGACGGCGGCATCGTTTTTTTCAATTCCGCGATGGTAGCGTCGGCAGATTTGATCTTAGTCTGTGTCGGAGCGTCGAAATGCGACAGCAAAGTCTCGAAGGTTTTACCGCCGGGAAGTTCCTCCTCGCGGAAACTCTGCAGCGCGGTCTTCACGTCGGCAGGGAGACCGGCCGGAGATTTTTTCATCGTTTCGCGCAGTTGCGCTACCACGTTTCGCAGCGTGTCGTCGCGCATTTTCTGCGCCGCGCGCATTTTGCTGTTCTGTGCCTCGAACGGCTCCGTGATCGCTTTCGGCGAAATCGAGGGCGGTGGATTCGGCTCCGTCGAGCTCTCGAAAACGCCGTAGAGCGCGTAGTAATCCTTTGCCGAGATCGGGTCGAACTTGTGGTTGTGACAGCGAGCACAGGCGACCGTCAAGCCCATCATGCCACGGCAGGTCACGTCGATTCGGTCATCATTGATCAGCTGCGGATCATTCAGGAAACGACGGCCCAGCGTCAGGTAGCCGAGCGCAGCGAGCGAGCGTCGATCTTCGCCCATCGGAAGCAGGTCCGCCGCCAACTGCTCCTTCAGAAACTGGTCGTACGGCTTGTCTTCATTGAAAGCGCGAATCACATAATCGCGGTAGGTGTACGCGTTATGATAAACTGAATCTTCGTTGAACGTGTAGCCCTTTGTATCGGAATAGCGAGCGACATCGAGCCAGTGTCGTCCCCAGCGTTCGCCATAACGTGGTGAGGCAAGCAGGCGATCCACGACCTTTGTGTATGCGTTCGGAGATTTGTCGGCGAGAAAGGCGGCAGTCTCGTCTGGCGTCGGCGGCAGTCCGGTCAGATCGAAAGTGACGCGCCGCAGAAGAGTCGTTTTGTCGGCAGGCGGGGCGGGCTTCAGCGCCTTCGCGTCGAGTTTTGCGAGTACGAAGCGATCGACCGGCGTCTTGATCCAGGCGGCAAGCGTCACTTTCGGCAGCGCAGGCTTCTTAACTGGCACGAACGACCAGAAGCGACGTTTGCTTTCAGGAATAACGAACTCGCCCTTCAGCGCGGCGAGGCGATCCGCTTCCGAAACCTTCGCGCCGGGCCAGGGCGCACCCATTTTGACCCAGTTCGTGAGTATGGCAATTTCGTCCGCTTTTAGTTTGCCTGCCGGAGGCATTTTCAATGAGGTGTCGTAATGTACGGCTGACAGCAGCAGACTCTTAGCATCGTTACCGGGTATCAGCGCCGCGCCACGGTTCCCGCCTTTCAGGATCGCTTCGAGCGAATCGAGGCGCAAATTGCCCATCTGCATTTTGTCGTTGTGGCAGGCATAGCATTTCTGGACGAGCAGTGGGCGCACATGGGTCTCGAAAAATTCCGCCTGCTGGGGCGTTATTTTGTCGGTCTTTGTGTCCGCTTTTTTGTCTGCCTTTGTATCCGCACCACGCGCAGCAAAGCCTGCCGCGCCAAGCAGCAGCAAAAAGGTACAGGTCAGTGCCCCGCTCAGCCCGATATTCGCCCGATTCATCAAAAGCTTTTCTCCAAACAGCGTCTATGATACGGGACGGAAGTCCCTGTCTGAAATTGCGAAGTCCGCCTGCGCGGACTGAGAATGGACTTCCTTCTGACAAGAAGGCTGATTCAGCGATAGCTGTGTTCCGAAGGACTTTCGATCGAACACATGCAACAGTGGAAATCAATCTGCAGCGAACACACCCTGAGTCCGCGCGCGGGTTTCTTCAACTGATATGACAACTCACCGAAATGATTGTTACCCAATATCTACGCTCTTCAGCATATCAAATCATCCGAATCCGGGTATTCTGCATTCGAATACAATCGGCGGCCGGATACCTGATCCCGATAGTAAATAAAGTATAACATAATTTTGAATTGCAGATTTGGGAGGCGAACCGCATCATGACACCGCAGGAATCGATCCGCGCGCTGGCCGCGCACGTTAAAGCAGCAGTGTTTCCCCATCTCGGCACCTGGCGCGCCCGCAAAGTGACGGGCATCGCCTCAAGTGGCGATGCGACTTTCGATATCGACGATATCGCCGAATCAGCGGTCGAAAAATTCATACACGAGAACGACCTGAGCGTCGCCTACTACTCTGAAGACCGTGGGCTTGTGCATCCCTTCCCTGACCGCACACCGGACGGTATTCTGATCATCGATCCAATCGATGGCACACGCGGCGCGATCGCAGGCTTCGAAGCCTGTGTCGTTTCGGTAGCCTGGACAGACTACAAAGAGGTACCGACACTCTCAGACGTTCGCTATGCGGGAATCACCGAAATCAAAGGCGACCTGACTTTCTCCGCGACACGTGGCGGCGGCGTCGAAGTGCTCGATGGCAGTGGCAATCCAGTGCTGCCCGCACCGCTCGCGACGACAGACGTTTCAGCCGCCGCTTTGACGATCGGTCTGGTAGGCGCGCCTACGACTCAGATATTTGCGGCAATCGGCAGTCTGATCAGCAAAACGACCGTACGCGGTGGCTTTTTCATTCTCAACAGCAGTGCTTATGAACTAACTCGCATGGTAACAGGGCAGTTGTCGGGAGTCGTGGACGTCCGCAACCGCCTGCTCAAAGATTTCCCTGAGACCCGCGAGCAGTTCAAGACCTATGGTGGGGGACGCCTTTTGAGTCTCTATGGCTACGATGTCGCGGGCGCAATCCTTATCGCACAGGAGGTGGGTTGTGTGGTCACCGACGCATGGGGCAATAGCCTTGCTGACTGGCCGCTCCTCGATACGACTGAATCGAACTTCGGAAGCTTGATCGCAGCCGCCAACCCTGCCCTGCACGAGTTACTGCTCGAAGAGGTGAACACCGGTTTCGCCGCGCTCAAACTCGACTGAAAGACGATGAGGCTATGGAAACATCACCCGCTCGCCAGCCGGACCGACCCACGATTTCACGCCGGGATATTTCGCCTCGAGGAAATCGACGAACTTGGTCGGGTCTTCCTGGTTTCCGATGAACATATCGTAGTGGGCTGGAACTGCAACCCACGGCTTGAGTTCGCCCGCCAGTTCTGCCGCCTCCTGAAACGTGAAATTTCCCATACAGTTGGCTTTGAAACGCGCCGCATCGCGCCCGTTGATCGGCAGGAACATCGCGTCGAAGTGCTTCCACTTCTGCAGGGTCGTCAGCAAACCCTCATACATGATCGTGTCGCCCGCATGATAAAATGTGACGCCGCCGATCTCGACGACATAGCCGAGGTACGGAAAGCCGTGTTCTGGATGTTCATCGAACGTCTCGTGTTTACTCTTGATGGCCGTGATCTTCGCGCCCTCAATTTCGAGCACACCGCCTGCATCAATCGGACGAAGGCGACTGTCGGGAACCCCCGCTTCCTCACGCAGACGGGTCGCTTCCGTGCGTGGACAGACGAAAATAGCTTTCGGCGAGGCATCGACCATCTGCTTCAGGGTTTCAGGGCACAGGTGATCGCCATGCCCGTGCGTGACGAGCACGATATCCGCATTCTGCCCCTCTTCATAATTGAGCAGCGTTGGTGTCTGACGCGCTTCCCAGGGCGCGAACCACGGATCGATGTAGATAACTTTTCCGGACACTTTGACAATGAAGGTGTGCTGCCCGAGCCACCAGAACGCCCCCTGACCCCATTGTATGTCCGCACCGAGCACGTCTGCAATTAGTTTTTCGTGCGACTGCGTTATTTCTACCATTTTTGTCTGTGCCTTCCTCTTGAACCCGACGTATCAACAAATCGCAGTTCCCGATTCTGCCGCACATCGAAAGTTCTCGACATCGAGTTCTCTACACAGGACGCATTTTCCTGTCCGAAGCCAGAAGAATCGAAGCTCTGAGACACCTCTCTTCCTCCCCTCTCTAAGTGAGGTACGAACGGAGAGGCTGCGGGGCGAGGTTAGCAGGACGGTGTTTAAGATAAGTCGAAGCAGGGCGTTCTGCAAAAAGCCGTTTCCATGTTTATGGAAACGGCTTTTCTAAAGAATACCGACAAACTCTGATGGGATTACGCTCACTGCGCTTCAAACAGCAGCAGGCTGTGGCTGCGTATGGAGCCAGTTCAGCATCATACGTATGCTGAAAAAGGCGAGCGCGATCGAACTGTCTGCGGCTCCATAATACAGATTGACGGTATCGCCATCTGCAGCGATAGTATATCCGCAGGGAAATACCACGTTCGGAACATCGCCATCCCGCTCGTAAGGTGTTTCAGGGCGCATGATCCACTCATCGCCGCGACGCAGACATCGCTCTGGAGTTTCCAGATCGAACAGCGCCGCTCCGATGCGGTACAGGCAGCCGCCCGGCGTCATTCTGACCCCGTGATAAAGTACCAGCCATCCCTCTTCCGTCTCGATCGGCGGCGGGGATAAGCCGATTTTATTGGCGTCCCACCAGGCACCGCGTCGTGCTTCGAGGAACAGTTTGTTACTGCCCCAGTGCCGAAGATCCTGTGAGTAGGATATCCACATATGCGCGCCTGATGGACCGACTGGCCGATGAATCAACGCCCAGTTGCCGCCGATGCGATGCGGCAGAATGGCCGCATCTTTGTCTTCCGGTGACATGATTACGCCGAAGCGTTCAAAAGTATGGAAGTCAGGCGTCAACGCCAGAGATACGCCGGGTCCACTGCTCGAATACGAGGTGTAGACGACCGCATATTTGCCCATTTCCGGAATGTAAGTAATGCGCGGGTCCTCGATTCCCCACTGCTCCTCCGGAAAATTCTCAGGGTCGGCGATCATAGTAGGTGTGGGATCGATGATCCAGTTATCGATCCCGTTCTGTGAGCGGGCAGCACAGAGGTGCGAATGGCCACGCCGATCTTCGATACGACACAGCAGCAACGTCGTGCCATCCTGCAGACGGGTCGCCCCCGGGTTGAATACGGTACCGATTCTATACGGCCAATCCTTCGGCGTCAGAATCGGATTGTTGGCATAACGCTGTATGAGACCGTCTTCCTGCCTGTCTGGCAGAGTGGTCGTATGTCCGTTACCGCCGTGCGAAGCGGTTAATATCGCCGATCGTTGGGTCATCGAAATCATCCTCATAAGTGTCATTGAGTCGATCGATCGGTACCGGCTGCTCGGAGTCGATCAGGATGCGCATTTCAAGGGCGGTCATCAGATAGGCGAGTGTGGATTCCGCTCCCTGATTTTTGTTGGCGCAGTCCGGATGCAGCCCGTCCTGACATCCTCCGGTCACGGAATCATAGAGTGCGAGCCGCAGGTCGTTGCGTCCATGGAACCACTCGAAGCCGGTCTGTGCCGCCTCTTTCCATTCCGGATTGTTCGTAAGCGCATAGGCTTCGAGACACGCACATACATTGGCATGCGCTTCGATCGGCTGCTGATCGTAGCGTGCTGGCTCCGAACCACGCGTATGAAATCCGTTGGAACCAATCGGTATGAAATGACGACGCTCCGACGTTTGCAGGGTTTTGAGCCAGCGTAGTGTCTGTAGACCGACATCGATCATGTCCTGACGGTGCGCAAACTTGCCTGCCAGCAGAAGCGCCTGAGAAAGCACAGGATTCGCATAGGTTAGCATATCCTCGAACCAGTCCCAATCAGCGGTACTCGCATCGGCATGCCGCTGAAGAAGTCGGCTGGCGAGATCGTTTTGTATCGCCGCAACCCGACGGTCGCCCGGATATTTGCTGAGATACTCGTGTGTGCCGAGTATCGCATAAGACCAGGCGCGGGGGCTCGTCGTCGTCAGAACGCTGCTTAAAGACTGATCGAACAGATGGCGTGCTAGGCGGCACCAACCGACATTTTCCGAGCGTCCAACGACGGTGCCAAGCGCCCATAAAGCGCGTGCATGACTATCGTCGGACCCGATCTCTTCGAGCCACTTGCGCTCATAAGACATAAAGTTGCGGAATCGTCCCGCTTCGGTATTGAACGCGTGCCAGAGAAAAGCCAGATAGCGCGAACCGACCTTCTCGACCTCACGCTCTTCTACCGCATCCCTACAAACCTGCGCCTGTTCGAGCATCACACAGGTAATCAGCGCGCGGGCATTGTCGTCGGTGGTATAGCCTTCCGAGTAGTTGGGGACTGTAAAAATGCTGTGCTGCAGCATCGCGGTATCGTCCGTCATGCGGAACAGATGCGCCAGATTAATTGTCGGCAGTCCCCCCACGAGTGTTCCACCGATATTGATTCCGTCCATACCAATATCGGTAAGTACACGCGGAAACAGCAGACGTTCGCCAACCGATCTGCTAAAACTCTCCATATACCGGTGCGCAACGCGACTCCAGGTCATCTCGCGACCGCGATTGAAAGCCCGCCTGCGCATGGCATGACGTTTCGGTTCGTCTTCGAGCAGATCAATGATCGTGTCCGCAATAGCTTCCGAGTCGGCAAACGGTACCAGTGAACCATACCCGCCTTCGAGGAGCTCCTCCGCGTGCCAGTAGGGGGTCGAGACGACGGCTTTGCCCATACCTACCGCATAGGCGAGCGTTCCCGAAGCGATCTGCGATTTGTTCAGGTAAGGCGTAATATAAATGTCAGCCGCGCCGATAAACTCGACGAGCTCTTCCTGCGTCACGAACT
The DNA here is from genome assembly GCA_038216735.1 of Chthonomonadales bacterium. GTDB lineage: Bacteria > Armatimonadota > Chthonomonadetes > Chthonomonadales > Chthonomonadaceae > JBBQPY01. Next base: position 3,623 of record JBBQPY010000141.1, on the reverse strand, counting down.
GGTTGTGAAAGATCACATTATCGCCGACGCCAAGATCAACGGCTAGCTTCCGGAGACTCTCGCGGTAGGCTTCTCCTTCATTGCGTATGACGTGTGGGTGGGTGGCGCCGAGGACCATATAGACGAAGTCAGGATTGTCGCTGACGATGCGCGGCATCGCCTTTATAACATATTCGATACCTTTGTTTTGTGAAAGCAGCCCGAAGGTGAGCGCGACTGTCCTGCCGGCGACCTCGAACGATTCCTTGAAATAGTTCGGGTCGACGAAGGGCGTGTCGGGTATGCCGTGCGGAATGATGTCGATTTTTCGCTGCGGGACGCCATAAATCGACTGCAGAAAATCCGAGCCGCGCTTCGTCATCGCGACGACACGTTCCGACAGGCGACAGACTTCCTGCAGGACTTCCTGCTGTTTGACGTCGGGAGCTTCCAGAATCGTGTGCAGAACGGTCACGATCGGCATCTGCAGTTCGCGCATCAGCGTCAGGATATGGCTGCCGCAAGCGCCGCCGAAAATTCCATACTCATGCTGCAGGCAGACGATATCGACCTCGTTGGCATTCAGAAAATCTGCAGCGCTCTTGTAGCTGGCAAGGTCGTTCTGTGCGATTTCAAAGCGTACCTCATCGGGATAGTCATACGATTTGCCGTCGTCCGTCACGGGAACAGCAAAACAGGCTGCATTCGGGAACTGTGCCTGCAGGCTCTCGCAAAGATGTGTGGAGAACGTCGCGATCCCACATTGGCGGGGAGTATAACCGCCGATTACTGCAATGCGGTGTACCGGGGTCACAACGGGGGTTTCCATACGATTTCCTCTCTTACAAATGATGAAACAACCGGCACCGGATTGCGGCGCACCGATGTTGTTTCGGCAAAAACCGGGTCTGATTGGCTGTGATGAAGGCGTTGTGCCAGCATTTGCCATGCGGTTTTGTCACAACGAACAGACCATAAAACCGACTAAAACGTTCCCAAGATTTAAGCGGAAGTTTCTGGGGATCCGACAATTACACGCGCCGCATGCCAGCAGAATAAGGGGTGGATATGCCCCTTCCCGAGATCGACAAAAGACAAAATCGACCCTACAGACAGAATGAACGCCTGTACGGTCGATTTAGTTTACGTCCGGCAGTAAGAACTGCCTTAAAGATTACAGCTTGACCGATGCCCTCTGTCGGAGGACATAGTATTAATACGTTAGGTGAGCATTAATGGTTAGCATAGCCCAAAAATAGCTCACTAATGGAGACATCGTCATGAATGCGAGCGATTGCATCTGCAAGCAATGGAGCAACTGAAAGCACTTTTATCTTCGGACTGCGTTTGTGCGGCGGCAGCGGAATGGTGTTCGTAACGACGAGTGAACGCAGGGGGGAGCAGTCGATACGCCGTATCGCATCGCCGGAGAGAATTGCATGGGTGCAGCAGGCATGGACAGCGGAGGCTCCACGCTCGATCAGCGCTTCCGCGCCCTGGACAATGCTGCCGCCAGTGTCGATCATGTCGTCGATCATTACGCAGACTTTGCCGCGGACGTCACCGATCAGCTCCATGATCTCGACCTTATTTGGCTCAGGGCGTCGCTTGGCAATAATCGCGATCGGTGTTTTAAGATGCTCGGCGAGTGCACGGGCGCGGGCAACGCCCCCGACATCGGGTGAGACCACGACGGTATTGCCGTTGTAGAGTCCTTCGGATTTGAGGTATTCGGCGATTAGCGGACCGGCATACAGGTGATCGACGGGCAGATCGAAGAATCCCTGTATCTGTCCGGCATGGAGGTCGAGGCAAAGTACGCGCCCTGCGCCCGCCTGTGTGATCAGGTTGGCGACCAGACGGGCTGTTACCGGCTCGCGGGGTTTTACTTTTTTATCCTGACGGGCGTAGCCGTAGTAGGGGAGGACGACAGTGATGCGTTGTGCAGAGGCGCGGCGGAACGCGTCGATCATGATCAGCAGTTCCATCAGGTTGTCGTTGACGGGTTCGCAGGTCGGCTGAACGATGAATATATCCTGCCCGCGTGCGCTCTCTTCGATTTTGACGGAGATCTCCCCGTCGGAAAAGGGCTTAACATAGATTTCGCCGAGTCCGCAGCCCAACTCGTTGGCGATGCTGGCAGCCAGCTCTTGATTGGCGTTGCCAGAAAAGATTCTCAGGTCGTAGTTCCGCATTATGATACTCCTCGATCACCCCTGATACGACGCGACTTTCGGGCTGCAGTGTCGATTGTGCGTCGATATGTACGTTTTGAGGCACACAGTGGGTCGCTCCGCCTCGTTGGGCGGAATAGGTGGACGGAGAAATGAGGCGCGGTCACGCCAGGGTGGTGTGGGGATTTGTGCTGTCGACCGCGATATTCTCTCTCGGAGTGCGGCTTACTCGTCCTGTTGGAGACTGAGACTTACAACATTTGTATTCGCTATCGGCAGTGCAAATCCCTTCGTCAAAATGAGTTATTTTTGCCCCGATTCTTTGGAAACCCCTTCTAGACCTTCTCTTTTGATCGACGTCTAACCACTCCCGATCACTTCATTCCTTTTCTATAGGCTCTGGCAGAAAGTGCGTCATAGAGCGCCGAACTGTATTTTTGCCCTTCTCCCTAAGGAGGCACACTGGCAGGGGAATGGGTTGGGGTGAGGGCTCGTCACAGTACCTTCCGAACGATGAGTTTGACAGTTCGCGGAGCGGCATCGCCTTTATGCTGGATCAGAACCATGACCTCAGTGCCGATCGGTTTCTTGAACTCTGCTGCAATTAGACCAGTCGGCGTATTCTTTACAATTAGTCCGTTCACTTCCAGTATTTCGTCGTCGAGCTGGATATTGGATTCTTTAGCTGACGACGGATCGGAGAGTGCAGAAACAAATATCCTCCCGTCCGCAGTAATCGTAGGAACGATACCGACGCCGTTATGTTCTGTCGGATCCTCTTTGTAATCCGCATCTGGCTCCAGGTACAGCGCTTGCCCGGCAAAATCTATCGTGGCATGAAAACGTTTCAGGAAATCAGTTCCCAGGTAGTTCGGTTGGCTGTTATCGGGCGCTGAGAAGTCTAGCGCGATGGGGTCAGTCCAAAGCATGTTCCCTACAGCGAGACTGTGAAGACGCAGGAAGCGAGTTCGACCATCCTTGCCTATATCCTCACTGACGGACTGAGGTTTCAATGTAGCTACGAATGCTTTAGAGTTCAGTACGGTCGTGTTGGATAGCAGATCGAGCACGAACGGAGTTTGTTTGCCGTCCACAAGCATCTGAAGTGTATAGCCCTGATCCGTGAGCACGAACGGTATACGAACACTGTTCTTCGCAACGAAATCCGTACCGGCAACATTCCCGGGTGTGATTAACGTCATGCGCTTTGCTGTGAAGTCCAGTTGCACCGCATGTTGTACCAGTAGTTCCAATCCAATCCAGCCATCTAACATCGGCAACTTCTGTCGCAAGGGCGCTAAGGAAGTCATTCTGAATATGGTGGCGTCGATATAGTGGTTGGGTTTGTCAAGACACGGATCGGACTATTTTTAAGTTAGATCCATCTCCTTTCTGTGGGAACTTTTCCCCTCGGTCGGTTGAGGTGGGATCACCTCGTGGAAGCATCACGTGACGCTTCCGGCAGTGCGT
>JBBQPY010000140.1:0-14402 GCA_038216735.1 Chthonomonadales bacterium | reverse complement strand
ATACTCAAAGAGATGCGCTCCCAGCAGCAGGGCGAATATACGGAGGCGGCGCGACAGTAAGCAGAGGCGCACCGTACTCCGCAAATGCTTGATGATTGCGGCGGCTGATCTCCACCGAGATCAGCCGCCTTGTTTGTCGATTGCAAACGGAAAGCAAAGAGTGCCTATGTGCCAATAGATTCTGCCGCCCGATCTCGTTACTGGCGGTCGGGCTGTTCGCCGCCACTGACCCGCAACGGAGTGCCTTTCCATGCGCGAATACAGGATTCCTATCCTGCAACACAATCGTATCGTCACGATCGAAACTCGAACTGTGCCTTGAAAACCGCCTGGGAACGAGCGCGTCACTCCTACTGGTTGGTTATCGTATGAGGCGTATCGCGGTGCGGCAAGGAATGTCGATCGGTCGAAGTCCACAAACTATAGGCTCCTGGGAGAGCGGCAGCCTATTTACTTCAATCCGTAACTATTCACCCTCACACCCACTCCCCTCTTCCCGAAGCTTCGGGAAGAGGGGAGTGAAGGCAGATCTTCTGCCTGTCAGGCAGAACGAAAGGCAGGGTGAATTGTTACAGGTATTGATTGTTTCCGTCGGGAATGTTAGCATGCTGTATACCCTCTTATTTTCTGTCGTATTTTCTGTCCCTATTCGCTACAGAGCACGGTTGTGTGTTAAAATAACAGGCGGGCACAAAATTGCAGGCACAGAAAAGGAAATGAGTTAGCATACACATATCAGACTGGCAGGCTGGGGGAATCCGTTAGCCAATGCGCTCTCGCAGGGCAATCCGATCGGAAACAGGCTGCCGCCACCTCCGATAACCCCGACAATGCGGCAGACAGCCACAAAAAGGAACCACATCGATGAATCTGTACCACCGCATATCAGTGCGCATTCCCAGGAAACTAGCCCTTATTATCTCGAGTCTCTGGCTCTCATCGCTGCTGATTAGCACGGCGCAAGCGCAATCCTCCTTCGGCGGCAACGCACAACACACAGCCAGCTACGGTACAGCTGCTCAAAAACTGAACGCGATCACCTGGACGACCTCCATCGACCTCAACAACACCGGAGGCTATGCCCACTATGGCGCACCCTTGATCTCGTCCGCCAACACCGTCTTCGTCCCGGTCAAGACCGGCGCAACCTCCGGGTTCAAGATCAATGCGCTCAGCGGCGCCACAGGATCCGCTCTGTATTCCTTGAGCACCGACTATATTCTGCCGTCGCACAACTGGATTCCGACCTATCAGCCCGTACTGGCGACAAACTCCGGGCAGACCCGCCTGTACTATCCGGGCGCGGGCGGTACGATCTACTACATCGACAAAGTCGATTCGGTCAGTCACGGTCTGCCCGTTCAGCAGGTGTTCTATACTACGCTGGCAGACTATCAGGCGAACGCTTCCAGCTTCAACTCCACCGTGTTCATCAACACGCCCCTCACCGCCGACAGCAGCGGCAACATCTTCTTCGGGTTTCGCGTGAGCGGAACGGCTCCAGCTCCCCTGTCAACCACGCAGAGCGGATTCGCTCGCATCGATCCAACCGGCAGCGCCACCTATATGCTGGCAGGGACTGCTGCCAACGACGTCAAAATTACGCGCGACACCCATAATTCTGCCCCGGCGCTGAGCAATGATGAGAATACCGTTTACGTCGCTGTGAAAGCGGGGAGCACGGAAAGCTATGGCTATCTGCTCGGCTTGAACGCCACCACACTGGCGACCCGGTACAAAGTCTTTCTGAAAGACCCGCGCAGCCGATCCGCGAATAATGCCACGCTGCTCGACGACAGCACGGCTTCGCCGACGGTCGGACCCGACAACGACGTCTACTTCGGTATCTATGGCAATCCCTCCAATGGCTCGCGCGGCTTTCTCCTGCACTTCAGCAGCGATCTTAAGACGCAGCACGCTGCCGGAGGCTTCGGCTGGGACTATACACCCGGCATCGTGCCCGCCAGTATGGTTCCCTCTTATACCGGTACCTCGACCTATCTGCTCTTTACCAAGTACAACAACTATGCCAATGCCGGCGGCGACAGCGGCGATGGCGTGAACCGGATCGCGCTGCTCGATCCCAATGCCACGGAGGTGGATGCGCATCCCTCCTCCAAAGGCATGTCGATTATGCGTGAAGTACTCACCGTGATCGGTCCCACTGCCGACAAGGAAAATCGCGGGTCGAGTCTGCCTAACGCCGTACGCGAATGGTGCATCAATTCGCCAGCCGTCGATCCAGCTACAAAAAGCGTTTTCATTCCCAGCGAAGACGGGCGTCTCTATCGTTGGAATCTCGTCACCAACTCCCTCGACCAGTTCCTCAACCTGAATGCGGGTATCGGCGAGCCGTATGTCCCCACAATCGTCGGTCCTGACGGGCAGGTCTATACCCTCAACGGAGGCACGCTCTCAGCCATGGGCAGTTTGACAGGCGTCGGCATTGCGCTGACCTCGTCCTCCCCGGATGTGCGCAACACGGTGACCGGACAATCGATCACCCTCGCCGTCTCGGTGACGAATACGGGAATGTCGAGCTTCACGCCTTCCGGTACTGTCACCCTGACTGACACGACTTATGCGGCGACTAACGGCGTCCTGACGACGACAACGACGACCCTCGCCTCCAACCTGCCGCTGAATTCAAGCGGGCAGGCGAGCTACACCAGCTCGGCTTTCACCGCCGACAAGCACTTCATCACCGCGACCTACAGCGGAGATGCAAACTTCAGCGCGGGCAGCACAGCGCTGGTACAGTTCGTACACGCCAGCGCAACCGCCACGACACTCGTCTCTTCGTTAGCCTTCTCCAGTATTGGACAGTCGGTCACTTTTACCGCGAAGGTGGCAGCGTCGCCTTCAGGCACGGCGATCCCCACAGGACAGGTAACCTTTCAGGACGGCGGCGTTGTGCTTCGCCAGGCTCCAGTCAACGCCAGCGGCGCGGTTGCCTTCAGCACTTCAGCACTGGCGGCGGGCAGCCATACTATCACGGCGACGTATGCTTCCGACACCACCTTTGCCGCCAGCAGCGCCAGCATTGTTCAGACCGTTCAGGATCTCCATACGGCGGTAAGCTCTACGCCAAACCCTTCGGTCTCCGGTCAATCGGTGACTTTCACCGCGACCATGACTTCCAGCGCGGGGATTCCGGCGGGTACGGTGACTTTCAAGGAGGGAAACAAGGTATGGGCTTCCGGGGTGCAGGTGGATGGATCGGGTAAAGCATCATTTACAACCACCGCGTTGGCTGTCGGCAGCCATGTAATCACCGCCACGTTCACCGGCTCTGCCGGATGGGCTAACAGCAGTAGAAGCGCGCCAGCACAGGTGGTAAAAAATGCTACTAATACGGGAGTCAGCTCCTCCGTCAATCCCTCGCTGTCCGGTCAGTCGGTGACCTTTACGGCAACGGTTACTGCAGGTTCGGGCGGCGTGCCCACGGGTACGGTCACATTCAAAGACGGCGCCACGACGCTCGGCAGTGTCGCCCTCAGTTCAGGCAACGCCAGCTTCACGCTCTCGACTCTGTCCTCTGGTACACATAACATCACTGCGGTCTACTCGGGGAGTTCTACCTTCATGACCAGCGCCTCCGCCGTGCTGGTTCAAACGGTCAAATAACCCGAAGCTATCCTTCACGGATAACTATTCACCCTCACCCCCAACCCCCTCTCCCGAAGCTTCGGAAGAGGGGGAGTGAATGCAAATATTCTGCCTGTAAGTGCGAAACGGAAGGCAGGGTGAGTAATTACCTCCGCAAATTAGAAACTCTTTCCGTGCTCCCTCATCGGAGACGGGAAGATGGGCATCGGAAAATAGGAAGCGGATGGCAGAGTTATCGCTTGCGTAAAGTGAGATCGAAATACCTCCGCCGCAAGCCAACGCTTGAGCACGGTGGCGTAAACGAGCGTTTGGATCAACAGGGGTCGATGAGGAGTCGATAAGGTATCGATATCGAATATCTGGCTGCAATCGAATATCGTGCGGTTAGCACTCAAAGGTGCGGTAGTAAGGCGATCGGTTCTCGGCTGAGCGCGGTGCAAATGGTCGTGTCGCTCGTCCTATCAATCACTTTATCGATCGCTCTTCTGCCGGTCGTGTCCGGAGTGTCACAGGCACAGTCCCCGTTCTCAGGCTCCTATCCCCTTCTGGACGAAGAGGTGATCCACTACAAAAGCACGCCTCCGAACGATATGGTCTCCCGACTGCAGCGCCAGCTCGACCAGGGCAAATCAGCGCTGCGCTATGCCGGACCGCAGGGCTATCTGCTCTCCGTGCTGCGTCTCCTGAAAGTCCCGCTCTCGACTCAGATGCTGGTCTTCTCTAAAACCGGTTTTCAGCAGAACCGCATTTCCCCCACCACGCCGCGCGCTCTGTATTTCAACGACAGCGTGTATATCGGATGGGTACAGGGCGGAGACGTAGTGGAGTTGGCTGCAGTCGACCCGGCGCAGGGAACGATGTTTTACACGCTCGATCAGCGCTCCGTCGCGCAGCCGAGATTCGTCCGCCGCGAAGAGTGTCTCCAGTGTCACGCCTCACCGAAGACAGTCGGCGTACCAGGGCTCCTGATGCGGTCTGTCTATACGGCAGGAAACGGCGTCCCCGAGCTTCACGCTGGCACCTTCGATACCGATCAAAGCAGTCCGCTCTTCCAGCGCTGGGGCGGGTGGTACGTGACGGGCAGCCATGGCTCGCAGCGCCACATGGGAAACGTCACGTTCACGGATACAGCGCATCCCGATCGGCTCGATACGGAGAGCGGCGCCAATCTCACTTCGCTCGCCGGGCGCTTCGATGTGGGCGCATATGCCACTCCCCATAGTGACCTCGTGGCGCTGATGATTCTGGCGCACCAGACACATCTGCATAGCTTGATAAGTCGTGTGAACTGGGAAACGCGCATTGCGCTCGACAAACAGGCAGCTCTGAACAAAGAACTCGGCGCGCCACCAGCGACGCTGTCCGGCGCGACCCGCCATCGCATCGACGACGCGGTAGAGATTCTGCTCCGCGCGATGCTGTTTACCGATGAAGCACGCCTCAAGGAACCGATACAAGGCACATCAAATTTCGCGCGGGAATTTGCGGCGGTCGGGCTCCGGGACCGTGCGGGGCGATCTCTACGAGACCTTGATTTGAACCGGAGAATGTTCCGATTTCCGTGCAGTTTTTTGATCTATTCTGAAGCGTTCGGCGCCCTGCCAGAACAGGTGCGGGACACCTTTTACCGTCGATTGTGGGAGGTGCTGACCGAAAAAGACAACGGAAAAATTATTGGAAAAGACAATAAAAGTGACAAAAATGCTGCTTTTGCATCGCTCAGTCGTTCCGATCGAGCAGCGATTCTGAGCATTCTGCGGCAGACGAAGGCAGATCTGCCCGGCTACTGGCAGGCGTCAGCGCCTTCGTCTCAAAACCCGCGCTCATCGCAACAGACCGCTTCTCGTAAACCGAAAACCAGATAGATGAGAATAAGATCTTGTCTGACAGATGTCAGATACAGAAAACGCTAAATTGCAGTATAGTTTAAAGTAAATGGAACCGGAGGTAAGTACCATAGCACAGCCGCAAATACTTGAGGGAACAACCGAGGAAATTACTACCTTACTGCGACGAGGAGCCTTCGCCGGTCGAAAACTGCGAGTGATCGTTGATCCGCAGGAAGAATTGCTTCAAGAAACGCGTATCGAAAAAAGCGGAAACGCAAACCAGCCAAAACGGCCTTCTGCGTTGGGTAAATATGCTTTCGTTGCTGGCGGCTCAGAAGCGTTTGCAAGGGAGAAGCAAGCCGAGATCGAGCATGAGGACAAACCGCTGTAATGAACCAGTCTTTAGACGCCTGCGCGATGATCGCCTATCTCCGCGGCGAGCCAGGGGGTACCGATGTAGACGGTTTTCTGAACACCCCGGCAAACAAGTGCTACGCTCACACGATGAATCTCCTGGAGGTTTATTATGACTTCATCCGCAAACATAACGAGCCGATAGCACGGCAGGCATTGCAAGACATGAAAGCGGCGGGAGTAATCGAACGGCGTGACATGAACCAGAAGTTTATTCTGCGCGTCGGTCAACTCAAAGCGCGCGGCCGCATCTCTCTTCCCGATTGCTTTTGTATCGTGCTGGCTCAAGAGATTTCCGGTCGGGTGGTCACAAGTGATCACCATGAATTCGACCCTCTGGTTCCTCTCGGAATAGTTCCGATCTACTTCATTCGATAGCGAACCATGCTTCCCGACAACAGGATATCCTCCCGTTATGATGCCGGGGAAGCCTCTCCTTCTCGCCGCATCGAGGGCAAAGCAGCGCATTCCTCCTCGTTTGGCGTGTCTGCCGTCAAAGCTTGGTCTGGCGCGGCGGTCGGGAGCAGACAAAAATGCTGCTTTTGCATCGCTCAGTCGTTCCGACCGAGACGCGATTCTGAACATTCTGCGGCAGACGAAGGCAGATCTGCCCGGCTACTGGCAGGCGTCGTTACCGGACGAGACGCAGCGGTGGAAAACGGGAAATATCGATGTCTCCCGCCGTCATCCCTCCGCCCCATTCGATGCTGCCGATCGCCGCCCCATCCCTATCGTTGACAAGCACTGAAATCCCGAAAGCCGTGCCCTCTTTTGCGACGAAGGGAGCGAGCTGCTGCCACGGTATTGCCGCCTCGTAGAGTGTGCGCGTGCCAGAACGGTGGACGGCGACAAGCGCGCCGGGAACGGGCTGCGCGGCACCGGCCGCGCCCACGAACCGCATTAACGCTACCCGTCCATCTGCAAGCTGTGTAATGCCGAACTGCTGAGCCCGGATCGTTCTGATCGCGTTTCCACTGCCCTGCAATCGCGCCATTTTAGCATCTATTTTAGTAATATCCTGTTTTACAGTCGTCGGCAGAGGCGAGACTGCGAACTGCACCGAGTCGGCATCCCGCATTTTCGCCGCAATAGGAGGCGGATCGAACAGGTCGTCCGTCACGTCACAGGCGAAGTAAAAGTAGCGATCGTCCCACTTTGTATACGCCGCAGCGGAGAGGTCGCCGACGCCACCCCAGGTTTTGCCATGTGTCTGCTCACCACGCCCCATTCCGAGCGGTATCGCGTCCGTCCAGGCAGCGAGTTCACCGGTAAACTCTGGCTTTGCGCTTTCCTTGTTCGCGCTTTCTTTTAAATGAGCACGGTGGCAGAGCAGCGGAACGCCGATCTGCACATGGAATTGCTGCACAATCCCCTTGAAAGCGCCGGTGCCTTCCAGTTGGAGATCGACAGGATAGAGACTGGCGTCCGCCTCGGCGGTTCGTATTGTTAGCTCCCTGACCGTCACTTTTTGCTGTGGCGTCGGAACGGGTACGATGAGCTTCACGACCGTTTCATTTTTCGTTCCGGCGGCTGTTGTCGCCGAAAATGTCAGCGGAGTTTTGCCATAGTTGGTGAATCGCAGACGCGCGGCGCCCGGTTTTCCGGGTGCGCTCAGGTCGATACGAGGCGTCAGCAACTCGGTTTTCACTGGCGTTCGCAGTCGCAGCGCGTAGACAGCACAGGTTTCGCCGCCCGCCTTCAGAGTCACAAAGGCGTCACGGTCGATGGCGAGCGGTGGCGCATGCAGCTGAATGCTTAGTGCGCGCGATCCATTGGAAGCGATGTTGCCTGGAGCGAGCAGCGACATCGCCTCGGGCACAATACCGCTCGGCGAACTGCTCAGGGCGAGGTCGAGCGGCAGGGTCTGTTTCGTCGGGTTATGAATGACCGCTATGATATCAAAAGTCGTCCCGCCGACGTAGGTGTGCGTGGAGCCGGCGGACGGTGTCAGTTCGATTTCGAGAGGGGGCGGACTGTGATCCTCCAGTCGCAGGAGGGTGACGCCACCATGTCGCAGACTGACTTCGAGTTCGAATTCGCCACTGGCTATGCCGCCCGGAATATCGAGCGTCGCGGCAGGTCGATCGATCTCAGAGGCTGATACCTTCTCATCTGTCCGCAAATCGAAGCGTGTGAGGCGCAGTCCGCCGGGCGCGTTTTTAACGATCCCGTTTTTCGCTATGTCATCCTTCGCAATATCGCCTTTAGCAATACCGTTTTTAGCCATGCCGGTAAGATGTATGAGCACAGGCAGTGTCGACGGTGCGTCGGTCGCGCTGTCCCTCCAGATCAGCAGGCTGAGCGCGCCCTGTCCTGCATTTTTCAGCGTAACATTTCCCTGCGGATTTATCTTCCGGCTGCCGTCTTGCTTTCCGTCAATCCCGAGCACTGCAAGGCAGCGGACGTCGTCCATTTCGCCTGCGGCACGGAGTCGATTCCCTGCCGCGCGATTCAGCAGCATTAAGCCCGCGAGGTCCGGCGTCAAACGCGCTGCAGACGATTCTTTGACCGCTAGCATTGAATTGGAGGGCGGAGATTTGGAAAGCGGAGCGGAGGAAGAAGCAGGAGCGGCTAACGAAGTTGATGTTGCAGGCGATGCTGAAAATGGAAGCGAAGATGGAATGGAAGCTCGAATAGCAGACGTACCGGAGGTCTGCTGAGTCAGTATACCGGCCAGCGGATTAGGCCCGTCAGGCGTATTCGATGCTGCCAGCCGTACTGCTAGTCCGACCGCCGCAGCTGGGGACAAAGCCGAAGTATCGACTTCAGGCAGCAGGACGCAACGTCGCAATGCGGGTTGTGCTGCGAAGGCGCGACGGACGTTTTGCAGCAGTTCGTGGGCAGGCGCAGATGCTGCGGGAGATCGCCAGCCGAACGAGCTAAGAGGGATATGAAGGGCAGTACAGAGCGCGACAGTCTGTTGTGTGCCAGCGATGATCTCGCCCGATGACAGCAGAATGCCGATTGGCGCTTTCGGCGCGATTGCATGAATTGCCGCAGCAAACCCCGACAGGCGCTGCGGCGCGACTCCCACCCGACCTGCGAGTTCCCAGCGTACCACGCCAAATTCCGGATTTTTGCCGTAGCGCACAGCCGTGGCTTTGACTAGCGACTGCCAGGCGGCGTCGGTCATGGGAAGCGGCGGAGCAAGGCTGAGTATCACGCCTGCGCCCTTTTGGTGCAGCGCCTGCAGCAATGCGTCGCCTGCTTCCCACGAGACGATCGGCGTGCCATCTAACGCGAGTGTAACGCTTCCTGCAATCGAAAAGGGGTCGAAGCGGACATAGCGCGCTCCGTTGGCTGGAAACGCTTTCGGGATCCGATCGGAGCCGCTCCCGGCTGGCAGTGTAACCGCTGGATCGAGAGAGATACCGCTCCATACCTGTCCCCAGCCGCCCTGAACGTTGCGAACATCGATTTCGAGACGACAGGGCTTGCGGGAACCGGTCGCAGCGATTGGTTCGGGAGTGAGCGCGATGCGGTGCAGAGCGACCGGCGGAAGAATGGGAGGCGGAAGAGCTGTCGTGCCGGGCGATGCGCCGCTGGGCGAAAAACCGGGCAGGGAGGCCGGTTTTTGTGTTCCGGGCTTGATCGCAGCGGGAGGAGCAGCTTTGCCTGTCGGTTTGGGCGGAGCGACAGCTTTCCCCACAGGCTTCTTCGTTGGTCTGTCAGCGGCTGGAGACGTCTGCAGCAGGACTACCGACTGGCGGAGGAGCGTTGTCTGCCCGTTCGCTGGCTTTCCAGCGGCGCCAGGCATCTGCAGTTGCGGGAGCAGCGCTCTGGGGAACTCCTGCTTCAGCTCCGGCGCAATGCGACCGCGGGCGACGATCTGCGGGCTGGCAGTAAGCAGAGCAAAACTTTCGATGGCGAAACAGTAGATCGCAAAACTGTGGACGGCAAAGCAATAGAAACCGCGCGGACTGTTCATTGCTCTACCCTTACTTCTGAACCTGCAAGAGACGATTAGGAGACGGACGATTTAACTGGGATTATCGAGATTGTCTGTAAAAAACTGAACGACGCGCTCGTGCGCCTGCGAACGCACTTTACGGTTGATGCGCTTATGGCGTGAGCGCGGCAGCATGTGCAGTTCTTTGGGGCCGGAAGCGGCGGCGTAGAGGTCGTGCGCATCGGAAAAGGGGATGATTTTGTCACGCTCGCCGTGAAGCAGCAGCAACGGACGCGGAAATAATCGCCCGACGGAAGCGAGCGGCGCGACGGTCGAGGGCGCCGCGACGAACCAGCGTTTGCGGTTGCCCAGGCGCATTATGATGCGCTCAGCGAGCGGGGCGAATGGGCCGAAGTGGTGGCGGCAGCGCTGCGTGATCGCGCCTTCGAGCGTTGCATAGGCGCCATGCGTGGCGACCGCTTTGATACGCGGCTCATCCGCCGCGCCCATGATCGCTGTCGCGCCGCCCATCGAAAAGCCGAAAACGCCGAGCGGCAGTTTAGCGGCGTCAGGGAGTGTCGCGATGTAATCGACGGCTCCACGCAGATCGTTGGGCTCGAAGCAGCCTGCCGTACAGCGATCGCCGCCGCTCTCGCCGGTTGCACGAAAGTCGAACATCAACAGCCCGAAGCCGCTATTCCAGAGCGTGTCTGCCCAGGGAAGCATTTCCGTACGATTGGCGGACATTCCATGACAGAGGATTATAAGGCCAGGCGGTTCAGGATCGTTCGAAGGAACATACCAGCCGGACAGCAGCATCCCGTCTTTAGAGGGGAAACTCACGTTTTCGTAGGGTGCGCCAAACTGTTCCGGACTGCGCTTGAGGCGGCGGCGGGGAGGGAAAGTCGATATGTATGCGATGGCGTAGGAGCCGCCGACTACCCAGAGCACGGTCCCCAGCAAGCCAATCGCGATTACAGCCAGCGTAAGCCAGATAACCCAGTTGATACGAAGCCTTCCTTCCCGTTCCATTGAAAAACTACCGAAAAACTACCGAAAAACTACGCCGATATCGATCTCACAGCCCAATTTGATTTCGATCCAGCGCCGGTATAGAAATTGAATTCAAGATCGGTTTCGAAAACTGTTTGTCGGCGCTGATAACGTAACATCACTCAAGACGAACATGGTACAGTATACCCGGACTGCACCTTTAACACGCAAGCATTTCCAGCGCCCCGGTTCATGAATAGCTTTTCAAACCACTTTCCAGCCAATCCCCATCTGGTTCTAAGAGTGGGATGAAATCTGAAAAGACCGCAGGAAAAAGCCCATCCAGCTCAGTCGTCTTCAGAGACACTGCGGGACAGGCATAATCGTCGCAATCTGAAGGCTGCGCAGCCATAATTCAAACGAGGCCTCCGGTCGGATTCGAACCGACAACCTACGGTTTACAAAACCGTTGCGCTGCCATTGCGCCACAGAGGCTTAAATACGACAGTCGAACCACTGACAGAAACAGCGGTCGAACTGAGATACAGCGTGCTATTGTATCACGGGACAGGAGCCCTGTCAAGGGAAGATTCGGGCTTGATGGCTGCTTTCAGAGGGTGTTAGACCCTTCCTGAATCTATGAAAGGCTGTCTGCCGCTTGCGTTCTGAGGTCGAATCTGTTAAGATGCACATACGAATCATAGTCGAATGGTAACTATTCACTCCTCCTTATTTCTCTCACTCGCAGACGGCAGTTGTATCTACTCGCCCTCTCCCAGAGCTTCGGGAGAGGGAGTTGGGGATGAATAGTTACGGCGAATGATACACAGATCGCGAGCCAATGTAGAAGCGCTGCCGACTGACACTGGATGTGACTTCATGAAAGTGCTGATGGCGCAGCAGATGCGCGACAACGACAGGCGGGCGATCGAAGAGTTCGGGATTCCCGGAACTGTTTTAATGGAGAACGCGGGCGCGGCAGTGGTAGATTTCCTGGTGCAGCGGTATAGTCCGCTCGCGGAGCGACGCGTCGCCGTCTTCTGTGGAAGCGGCAACAACGGCGGCGATGGGTTCGTGATCGCGCGGCGTCTGCAACTGCTCGGTGCCAAACCCACAGTTTTTACGATCGGCGATATGGACGCGCTCAAGCCGGATGCCCGTGCACATTGGCAGGTTCTTCGTAAAATGAACGAAAAACGGAACCTGCCGATTTTTTTCGCAGGGACAACCGATGCGGAGAATTCAAGTGCGAATCGGTACGATTGTGCTGACTTCGACCTGATCGTCGATGCCCTGCTCGGCACCGGTATCAAAGACGCGCCGCGCGCTGACTACGCGGCTGCCATCGAAGCAATCAACGGGGCCGGTCTGGTCGGAACACCTGTGGTTGCCGTCGATATTCCCTCCGGTGTCGATGCCGATACGGGCGCGGTGCCGGGAGCCGCCGTTCTCGCGACGCACACTGTCACATTCGGCTATCCGAAATTAGGACTATTCCTGCCGCCCGGCTCAGATTGTGTCGGTACGCTGCATATCGCCGACATCGGTTTCGACTGGCAGATGCTCGAAACCGAGACGCCCTACCGCCTCTACCTGCCCGCCATCTTTGCTCCTCTCACTCAGGAGACTGCGACTGTCAGGGAAAGGGATTGGGGCGAGGGGCGTGCGCGCAGTACCCTGGTGCGCTCCGGTTCACACTCTTCTTCGATTTCTACTTTGATTTCTGCACCCGCACGAACAGCGCCAACGATACGTCTTTTAAAGAAACGAGCTCGAGACGCCAATAAAGGAGACTACGGACATGTCGGAATCGTTGCGGGGTCACGGGGGATGGCGGGGGCGCCCGCACTGGTAGCGCGGGCGGCGCAGCACAGCGGTGCGGGACTCGTCACCGTTATGACCGCAGCTTCAGCCCAGCCGATTGTCTCCGCCAAACTGGACGAGCAGATGACCCTGCCGCTCTCAGAAGAGGACGGCGCACTCTGCGGCGCTGCCTACGACTCAATAGCCGCCTTTGCCGCCAAAGCCGCCGTGCTCTGTATTGGGCCCGGACTGACGACTGCACCGCACACTGTCGCCCTTGTGCAGAGACTCATCGCCGAGATTGAAAAGCCGATGGTGCTGGACGCCGATGGTCTGAATGCACTCGCGATGAATTCAGAAATCGTTGAACGCCGTACGACCGACCCTCGCTGTCCGCTCGTGCTGACGCCACACCCCGGCGAGGCAGCGAGGCTGCTGGGAACTACCACAGCGGACGTGCAGTCAAATAGAATTAAATCTGTGCAGGAGTTGGCGCGAAAATACCGCGCTGTCGTGCTCCTAAAAGGACGCTTCACGCTTGTCTGCGATCCTAACGGCGCCATTCTGATCAACACGACGGGCAATCCCGGCATGGCGTCAGGCGGCTCGGGCGATACGCTGACCGGTATTATCGGCGGGCTACTGGCACAATTTTTTGCGAAGCTGCCTGCGACAAATACGCCAGAGCGGAACAGTCAGAAGACGGACATGGAGATAGATCAGAGCGAAACAATTATCAACAGCAGTTTGGAATTGCAAAGGGATACAGCAGAAGTCGTCGCACTCGGCGCGTATATACATGGGCTGGCAGGCGACCTCGCCGCTGCCGAAATCGGAGAGACCGGTCTGGTTGCCGGAGACATTATCGCCCATCTGACACGCGCCATACGCCAACTGGAGGAGCCAGAGTGATCCGCAGCCAATTTACTAATTTCCGAATGTCACTATCCCGCTTGCCATGCTCTGGATCGTGCTGTCTCGTCACTGTTTCTCTTGGCGCTGTACTGTGTGCCAGCGCTGCATTGCCCGGTCTCGCACAGACACCGCCGAAAACGAGTACAGGGCAAATGGGCGCCCCGCCCGGCACTACTACCACGAAACAGAATACGTCACCTCCGCCAGCGAATTCTTCGAAACCGTCTACTACCGCGGGCGGGCAAACCTCGACACCGAAGCCTGCGACGCTTTCTGCCGCGCCGACGATGCAGATCAAACGCGCACTGACAGGCAATTTCCTGTACCGGTTCGTCACGGGGGCCGACGATTCCGCCACCCCGATCGCACTGCCTGCCGCTGCAGGAGCGGACAGTCTGGTCGCGCTACCGCTGCCCGCCGGTATCAAGCCGCAGGATCCCCAAAGTCTAAAGAACACGACGCTCGAAATCCTCGACAGCGATCATGGCAAAGTCGCGCGTCTGCCAGTCAGCACAGGCAGCGTCACGGAATTGACCGAGGGCAGTTTCAAGTTCGTGCAGACGGTGATCGTGCCGGTTCAGTCGCACAGCAGAGGCGTCTATAATGCGGTCGTCAAGCTCACCGATGCCTCAAACAAGTATAGTAAGAGCCATCTGCTGACGCCGACAGATTCCGGCAATGCGATTTTCGCCAATGTGCCGCTCGGCGTAGCGATTACAGCGACAGTATCCTCGAGCGGAAATACACCCGTCAGCCAGACGCTTACGATCCCTCAGAACCCGCCCGCCGATGGCTTTCGATGGCCTGCGATCGAGGTCAACTGGGTCGATGTAAAAATGACTGCCTCTCCGATCGCTCCCGCGCCTCCCGTGACTGGCGCCGCGATCCCCTCTGGTACGAATGCAGCCTCTGCTTCGGCACCGACAGTGCCGCCAATCGACAACCGCAGC
>JBBQPY010000139.1:0-14483 GCA_038216735.1 Chthonomonadales bacterium | reverse complement strand
CTTTGCCATCTCTTGAAGCGCAGACAACAGAAGAAGCACCGCGGAATGGGGCAGCGCGATAGCGACGCCCTGCTGCCCCTCCGCGTCAAAGCGAATATGGGCGTCACCGGTCTCTTTGCGCTGAAGCAAAGGAGCAAGCTCCCTGCTGGAGGTATGCGCGGTCTGCTGATCCTGGTCGGTTGGCGTGACAGCTTCATGCGGTAGTGGCACAAACATAGTCGTCTCCTGTAAGATGAATCGCTTATTCTCCAAGATACCACATAAATGCATCATACGCAATATGTGAAGTAAGTGAAAAGATGCTATTCTTGATGAGCGCCTCCTAATACTGTTCGACTCGGCGCTCTCCGATGGTGCCAAGATAACCTACCTGGTGCCCCTGCACCACGCACGCCAGGCAGGGAGCTGCTTTCCCGGTCAGGAGAGACTTTCCCAGGAGCGCGGCGTCACAGAGCGCAGCGTTCGCAGCCACCTCAAAGAGCTGACGGAGCGATCCCTGATTACTGTCGAACGCCGAGGCAGATCACGAACAAACCTCTATTGGCTGGAGCCGCTGGAGGAAGTCTATGGGAAAAAATCTTCCGAAATAGCACATGAGCGGAAGATTTCTTCCGGTGCTGAGCGGCAGAATTCTTCCGATCCAATGGAACGTTTAAAAGAAGAATCTTTAAAAAGAGAAGCAGAATCGGTGAACGTTCGTGAACGTTCTGATGTAAACAAATACGTCCCAGACATCGAGCGCCTCGTAGGGCTTACCGGGGATACTAAAAGCGCTCGGCGCTTCGCCCAGCTCTACGACATTACTCTTCGCAACGACTGCGCTTCCCTGTGGGATGAAGCAGTCTCGAGTTTAAAGAAACGACTTGGCCGGAGCGACGAGCCGCTCCGAAACCCGGGGGCATACTTCTGCTCGACCATTTCTAGCCTGCTCTGCGAGCGTGGGGTCTACGTTCCTGTTGGATCCAGAGCGGAGCGGGAGAAAATAAGGGGGACTATTCAGGTCGGACGTTTGTTATTTTTGCCATCACTCGTTTGATATAATTTGGAAAATATAACGTCCGATAATGTAATGCTGCAAAATCATAATATTGAGGAGGTCTGAGCCTTCCCTATGTTTGACTGGCAATCGACAGGCTTGTTTAGCCAGATGCGTTGGATCGATGAGAAAGTATCTCGAAAAAGGCAGCCGAAAAGTGACGCGCCTCCGCAAATCCCACGGATGGTATCGAGACCATCAAGCCCTCGCATATCAAGATCCCCTCCGGGGCAGGTGAGATGAAGACATTGCGCACCCACACAGTCCCTGCCGATTCGCCAGCGTCTCCGGTAATTCCCGCTACGGCAAACTGTCCGTTTGCTGCTCAACGGCTGGCTCGATGAGGCCGCCGTCAGCACCGCAATCGCTTGCGATGCGGGCGAGCCAGGCCATGGTGAACAGACGAGGCGCGATCGCCAAATGACGGACTCTCAGAGAAGTAAGAAATGGCACTCCCCTACCCTCACATCATTCGGCTGCAGGCAGACACTGGCAGACCGAATAGTCAGGCATCCGCTCAGGAGGAATCGGAAAGACGACGATCCATTTCGCCTGCTAACGCACGCTGAAGAACTTCAATGATGTCTTCCAGAGTAGCCGAGGGCCGATCGAAATGGATGGTTATCGCAGCGGTATCGAGCTGTATCGCGTAGCGAAAGCTATTCGTAGGCGTGGTTACGGGGGAAACAACGGCCTTGCCTGCCCTGGAAATCGCCCTGGGCATTTTTTGTGCGCGTGCCTGCTTTACCGTCAGATCCCCACGTTTTGCCTGTGCCCAGAGCGTTTCCTGCTGTTCTCTCGTCGGCTGCTTGGCAATTTCCAGCAGAACGGATTTAGAGAAATGGTCAGACGTCTGAACATCCGCTTTAAGGCTTTCAGGTAAATCCAGAATACGCAGGGTCTGGTTGATAGCAGCCTTTGATTTCCCTACCTGCTGCGCGACTTGGTCCTGTGTCAGACCAAACTCAGTGACGAGGCGTTGATAGCTTTCCGCCTCCTCCAGAGGGTTTAAATCTTTGCGATGCAGATTCTCAATGATTTGCAGCGCCAGGCGCTCATGGTCCTCGACGGTGCGGACAATAGTAGGCACTGTCACCAGCCGCAGCTCATGCGCAGCAGTGAAGCGGCGTTCGCCTGCAATCAGACGAAAGCGTCCATTATCGAGCGGCGAGACGACGAGAGGCTGCAGGATGCCATGTTCCTGTATGGAAAGCTTCAGCCCTGCGATGCTGCCCATATCCTTGCGTGGCTGATTGGGATCGACTTCAATGTCCTCTACGCGCGTATAGGTGAGACGCAGCTGCTCGTCGGCGAGCAGATTGAGACCGCGTCGCGGGGTGCCGTCGGCAATGCGCTGTACCCTGTCTTTCAGACTCGCCATAGCTCTGCGATCTCCTTCACCAGACTGCGGTAGTCCTGTGCGCCTCGATTCCACTGCTTCTGCAGGATGACCGGGGTCAATTCCAGAGCTTCGTTTTCCATCTGGCTCCTTTCAATGGCTTCGGTGCGGCGAATGCGCGTTTTGAGAATGCGATCCTGCACCGGAGCCAGCACTTTAGCGGCATACTGCTGACGTTCCTCCCCGTACCCAGTTACCATCGTCAGCAGGATGCGCCAATCGTGGGACTGCGCATCGCCCTTGATATCCTCGATGGAGAACAGCAGATCGGTAAAACCGCGCAGCGCATGGCCTGCCAGCTGCGTCGGGATCAGGATTTTGTTGGCAGCGACGAGTGCGTTGACAGAGAGGACATCCAGACTGGGCTGGCAGTCGATGATGGCATAGTCGAATCCCTCCACGCTTTCCAATGCCTTCGCGAGTACCGACTCACGAAAATTGTGCGTATGCAGCAGGGCAGCCGCCTTCGCCAGTCGGATATCGGAGGGAGCCAGCTTCAGGTTCGGCACCGCTGTGTCCACGAGAATGTCCGATAGCCGGGCACGTTTTTCCGAAAAGACCGCTGCGATGCTGGGGAGTGCGTTGGGCTCTTCCTCCACGTCGATACCCAGACCATAGGTGGCATGCGCCTGGGGATCCAGGTCAACGAGGAGCACAGGGTGTCCCTGCCGGGCCAGTCCCGCCGAGAGGTTGACGGCTGTCGTGGTCTTCCCCGTACCGCCTTTCTGGTTGATGATTGCAATGGTAATCATAAGAGTTTTTTCATCAAAATGTCTGCATCAAAGGGTGATCATCACCGGTGGGACTCATGACACGGGCTGCTGCACGGAGGATTCCTGCGCTCAGCAGTTATACCGGGCATCCCACTCCTGGAAGTCGACCATCCCGGCAGCAGGGATGTCCCGAAAAAACGCACGCAGCCGCTGCCGGCGCTCATCGGCTGTATCGAAAGCGCGAAGCTGGATCCGTACCAGTGGTCCCTGAACGCACGTACTGGTTTCCAGCGCCTGACGCGCCTCCGTTTCCGTCTGTACAAAGGCTGCCCAGAGCGTGGGCTGCTCCTGCTGCAGCACCGCTTCCTGTCCGGACAGATAGGCTTCGTAGGCAGGCTTAAAGCGCGTCTCATGCCGCCGGCGCTGTTCCTCCGTTGTCTGCCGTGTGACACGCTGTCGTCGGGTACGAAATTCCAGATAGTAGGCATCGCCACAGGCACGCAGCGCGACCACAAAAGAGCGCGGCATTTTGCCTGTGTTTTGTTCAGACGTCTGAACAAATGCGCCGAATTCACGCCCCCAGGCGGCGACCCGTGTCTCTTCGGGCCACAGCGCAAGCAGTCGGGACACGTAGGGAGTGGCGGCGGATAAATCGTTGGCGGATGGGGAGGCAACGGGCTCTCCCGGGTTCCCAGCCAGACCGGCATAAAAATAGCGAACGAAGCGATCGGCACACAACAGGTCGGCGCGCTCTGAGGGCACAGGGGCCGCGCCTTCTGGCTGCTGCCAATTCTCTTCGATGGCGCGGCGCAGAAGACCCAGTCGGTTCCGATTCGCCGCCCGTAAGGGCAGCCAGCGCATCTGCTGCTCGATCCGCTCCGCAGGAAAATGCTCTACCAGCTGCGCCGCCGTGTGGCTGTCGAAGCCCACGCTGAGCAGCATTGTCAGAAGAGGACTCTCCCCAGCAGCAACAGCATTCTTTTCGGTCTCCGTCGAAAAAGGCTGTTGCTGTGTATTTAGAATGTTATTTAAAGAGTCATTTATAAGCCGGTATCCTTTTGGAGGCGTTCCCGGTATCCGTTTGGAGGCGTTCCCGGTATCCTTTTGGAGGCGTTCCCGGTATCCTTTTGGAGGCGTTCCTCCGGTATCCTTTTGGAGGCGTTCCTCCGGTATCCTTTTGGAGGCGTCGGCATCGGAGAAGGTTTCTGCCGGGCACAGCGGCACCGTATCCGCAGCCGGCTGCACGCTCTCCCGCCAGTGAACTCCATAGGTGGCGGCACGGCTGTTCTGTCCGGCGTTGGGATCAAAGTAGCCGGTTTCGATTACCCGCAGATACCGGTGATCGAGCGCGAGATGCAGCGCCTCGTTGACGGACCGTCGGGAAACAATCCCTGTTTTGCGCTGAATCTCGGTGAAGGACATCACAATCTGCTGGCGGCGCATGCCATAGCGCGTCTGGAAGCCAATCGTATGGCGAATGATCGCGCCGACGACTTTGATTACGGCAAGGGGTTCCCCGGGTATCAGCACGTCGAAAAATTCATTGGGAATACAGGTCAGGTTGCCGTTTCCCGCAAAGAACCCGTGAAAATCTTCCGGGTCGGTAAGATAGGTCTCGCGCTCATCCCAGCAGAGCTCATACAGCGCCGATTGGCCCTGGCTTCCTTCAAGATGCGACTGGCCAGGGCGGATACAGCGGATAAAATGTGCCGCCACCGCCTCATCGAGAGCGGCACGAATTTTGCTCTGCGCGATGCCGGCATGTATTTCCAGCTCTCGATAAGAGAGCATGATCCGGGCTTCCTGCGGATTGCCCTCCGCATCCGACCAGCCCAGGGTTTTGCGCAGCATATAGGCGACAAGACGCACCACTCCCCGCGACGCCACCGGCAGCACCACGTCGAAAAACTGGTTCGGGGTGTAGGTGGTGTTGCTGGTTGGCGATTGAAACCCGGTAAACGGTGCGTCTGTACTCATCGGCGTCTTAAAGCCCTGTTTCGCTTACTTTCCTGTTGTCTGTCTGTTCTTTCTTCCGGATCATGGATCCATTCTGCAGTTCGCCGCGCGAGCACGGATCGGGAGGGCAGTGCCAGGGCTAGTCAGCGGCGCGGGACGCGGACGTCTCTGTATCGTGCGCTTCCTGCGCGTTCGTAGCCGTCCTGCACAAAGTATCCAGATAGGTGCGCAGCGCCTCGGCAAGGATATCCTGTTTCGTCCGTCCGGTCAGCGTCGCTGCCAGTCCCACACGGTACCATATCTCGGTATGAATTTTGACCGAGGTGACGGTGAAAGGACCCCGCGTCAGCGTGGGAGGATACGGCGCCGCAAGCAGCTGCAAAATCGCTTCCTGCAGCGGGTGCCCGGCGGGCGAAGGCAGCACGTTGACGCTCTCGCTCTCCTCTGCCGGGGATGTTTCCGTTCGATGGGAGGCATTCAGGTCCTGCAGCTCGCGCATGGTTGCGAGCGGGTCTTTGGGAAACGTCAGGCTTTCAGTTCTTTTACGCATAGGCTGCTTTCCAGGCGACAGGGACTACTTCCGGTTGCGTCCCCACCCTTTGAAGGAGAGATCCTGCAGGGCACTTTCCAGGATGTCGCTGTCGACTACTGTACGATCACGAGTCAGCGCGTTCAGCATCGCCGCGTCGCAGAGAATACACAGGTCTCGGGGTACGCCATTGGTGGCATTGTAAAGTGTTTTATGGATCGCTGCCGGGAAAACGGCATCAAAATCCCCGCCCGCAACCTGCATCCGATGGCGCAGCAGGTCGAGCGCATCTTCCAGTGTCAGTGGATTGAGGGTAGTGCCGCCGGCAATACGGGAGCGCAGGGCGGGCTTATGTGCCAGTTTGTATTCGAAATTCGGCTGCGCCAGCAGGACGACCTGAATGAGTTTGGTTGTCTGCGTCTGTTCGTTGGCCATCGCCTGAATGGTATCCAGGTTGGTCGGGTGAATCGTCTGTGCCTCATCAATGAGCAGTATGACGGTCCGTCCGGCTTTATACTGCTCGATCAGGTAGCTGCGCAGGGTGGCTTTAAGGTCCAGCAGATTCCGTGACGTCGCCAGGCCAAATGAGGCGAGGACGAGCCGCAAAAACGCGGCTCCCGTACGCGGCGAGGGATCGGTAATATGGGTGGCAACGAAATCGTTCGGGCGCTCTCTCCAGCCATTGATGGCTAGCTGAGAAATCGTCGTTTTGCCGGTCCCCACCTCCCCCATCAGCAGAAAAATCCCGCGATGCTCTTCCGTATAGTAGGCGACTTTCGCAAGCGCCTGTTTATGTTCCCGCGTCGCGAACGCGAAACGGGGGTCGGGAGTGGTGGCGAAGGGCATGTGCTGTAACCGAAAATGATTCAGAAAATCGCTCATCCTGCGCTCCTCCAGACATAGACTCAGCAGCGGCAATCAGAAGTATAAATTGTGTAGATTAGTTACATCTTGCAGGTTATGTGCAGTATAAACAATATCCGAATAAGAGTCAAGCGATTCCGGGCTGGAGGAAAAATTTAATTTGAAAATAAATCTCGCCGTCCAAAGGGCGCCCTGCGCAATATATAAGTAGTACTACCCTGCTACTATGCTACTTACCTACTTTATTACCTACTATCACCTATGGAACGCAGGCAATCGGGAGAGCGACCTCATCAGAAAGGAGAGTATCCGAGAGCATGCCCTATGATAACAGGGTGAGAAAGTCAGACGTCTGAACATTTAGAGTCCTGCGAGATGTCCTCGGCCCAAAGACGGGTGCTTCCTGAATATGCCGAGGGACGGAACACTGCGGGAGAGGATTTTTAGTTTTAATATATTATCGGACGTATTATCTTTATTATTTTGCTCTGTTTGAGTATGTAAATGTCACCGCAGAATGGCGTAATTCGTGCCAAATTAAATGGCGCAGTGAACCCGTTTAGAGTACACCAATCACCAGACTTTCCCGCGCCGCTTCCACCACTTCCTGGGTTATCGTGCGCAGACCATTTATCTGCAACACCCGCTCTATCTGAGCAAACAGACGGTGCAAAAGCCGAAAGTTACCGCCCGTTATCCGCACAATCGCCGCCACCACTTCCTCGTCGGTGAAGTCCTTCTCCTGAAGCGTCAATCCCATCTGGGCATACTTGTGTTGCAGCAGATGGCGGGTCTCCTCCGGGCTGAGCGGGTTAAACGGATGCACAAAACCGACCCGCGAGTACAACTGCGCATACCGAGAAAGCCATTTTTCTAACCCGGGCATCCCCATCAGGATCAGACCGATTTGACTACGGTCATAGAGGTCACGCATTTGCTCCAGCCCTGGAACCGTCAGGCGGTCCGCTTCATCCACGAGGATAAGTTCCGTGCAGTCACGGGGAAACTCGTCCGGAACCGAGCCTTCATGGGTGTGCAGCGCGTTCTCTACAATGCGACTGAGAACGTTGCGGGTGCGGGTCAGTTCCGCACCAATCCGCTTGGGCGTGGTTCCGACCTCCGGAGTGTAGAACACACTGCGGCAGGAACCGATTTCCCTGGCAGGTGCTTCGTTGTAGCGGACGCTATGGAGCCGTGTTTCGACCAGGTCCCATTGGGTATAGTGCCGCGCAGAGAGCGTTTTGCCCACGCCTGGCGGACCATAGCACAAACCAATGTAGCGATACCGCCGACAGGCATCGCAGAACTCCGCAAAGCGGCGATACTCCTTGGTCACGAGGAAGGTCGTCGCGGGCGGCAAGGCGTCTGGTAGGGAAGCCGGATCACTCATTGAAGTAGCGTTTCAGTTTCACTTTCGGTGCTTCTTCCACCGCAGGAGGCGGTGGAATGAGGGGCGGTGGCGCTTGGTGTACTTGCAGCAACGCCTCTATCACCGCGGCGCGTTCACTCAGTTGACCCCGCAGTTGCTTATGGCGCTGACGGCGCGCACGCACGATCTCTTTGAGGCTCACTGTCTGCCCCGCCACCTCCTGACAGATCGCCCGACAGAGAAAGCGGTTCTGGTAATAGACGCGGATTTCGGCCATATCGCGTGGGTCATAGCGCACCACGACATCTTCTCCCACGTAGGCCGCCAGCGTCGTATCGATATAGCGTAGCCCCTCGAACCGAATGCCATCCTGCTGGATGCGGCGAGGCCGGGCAACCGTCAGGAGGAGCAGGTCCAATTGCTCCAGGCTTTCGGGCATCTGGGGCAAGAAGCCGCCCGCTTCCCAGCGTGTTTGTGGGGGAATACCCGACGTGCTGTGGGCATGCTGGTGGTATTCCTCCAGTAGAAAATGGCGTAGATGTCTGTCCAAGTCCGAGAGTGTCAATGTGGGAGCAGGAACGCTGGTTGCCTCAGGCGTATAGCCTGGCAGATGGCAAAGTACCTGTTGGTTAATGGTGTCAAAGAAGCGTTCAATTTTACCGCGCCCTCGTGGAATGCCCTTCTGGGAAAAGACCAGGCGCATCTTCAGGTCGGCTCCTACCTGTTCCAGATGGCGGGAGGTGAAGTCGCTGCCGTGGTCAACATAGAGTACTTCGGGAATGCCACATACATGCCAGTGAGCCTCCTGTTTGCGCCAGATCGCCTGGTGCAATGCCAGCGCGGTGTGGAGAGCGGACGGGGTTGAAAACGACAGAAAGTAGCCCGCAATTGCCCGGCTATAGTCATCCTCTACCATTGTCAGCCAGGGGCGAGCAGGATCGCCTTGTTCGTTCTGCACCCAGATGTCCAGCAGGGTATGGTCTGCCTGCCAGATCGCGTTGGGACGCTCCGCCTCCCGACGATAGAGCAGATCGTAGGTCTCCCGATACACTTTGTCGCCTTCAAGGGCCAAGGTGACCAACGCCGGGTCCAGGGAGTGCACCACCCGACAGACGACTCGGTAACTGGGTGGCGTCTCCCCCTGTCTTTTTGCGGCTTCGACGACCTTGCGATGAATGGCGGTAAGGCGCGGGCGGGGCTTCTGCAAAGCCAACCCTTCGACGAGTTGTTGCAACGTTTCTGACAGGCAGCGATGGGTTCCTTTGTCGGAACGCTCCTGAACAACCAGACCCGCCAGTCCATAGAGGCGATAGCGGGTTACCCAACGTTGCAGAGTGCGCAGAGCCAGCCCTTGCGCCTGAGCGATCTGGGTCAATGGGACATCCTCCTCGAGACAGGGACGCAACCGTCGGAAGCGCTCCAGCGCCAATTGGCGTTGCGCTTCGGAGAGTTCCGCGAGGGGAATGGTAGGCTCCATCTCAGAAGGTCTCCACATAGCTGGCGGCAGTCTCTTCCGGAGGATTGGTGTAACGCTGGATGTAGCGTTGAGAACGATGCCCCAACCGGCGCTCCAATTCGTAAGCATCTGCCCCCGTCGCCTTCGCCAGTTGGAAAGCGAACGTGTGACGCAGATCGTGGGGGCGCAGCGGCGAAATCTGACGCTCCTGATCTCGCACCTCGGCGTCATGCCAGCGTCCGATCTGTTCCAAGATAAGGTTGAGTGCCCGGGTGGAGAGTCGCCCGTCCAACGCGCGACAAGGCAGGCAAGTTGCCGACAGAAAGAGCGCGTCGTCGTCGGATGTAGCGTCTGATTGGCGTTCTTTGTCCAGGTAGTCGGCGAGCGCCTCTCGGGCATCTGCAGAGAGAAAGACGGTGCGCTCCGTTTTCCCTTTGCCAGCTACACACTCAATACGAGCGCGGCGTGTCTGGCGCAGTTCCTGTGCAGTGTGGGGTTGGACCTGATCCAGATCGAGGCGAACTAACTCCTCCCGTCGCAATCCTGTAGAGAGCAACACAAAGACGATAGCTCGGTCACGCCATGGGCGCCCCTGCACCCGAGTAGGAACCTCTGCTTTGCCCTGCCAACGTCGTCCCCGCGCCTGATGCAGACGTGGCAACCTATCGCAGACGCTTTTGAGAGAGCGCACCTGGGCTTCGTTGAGTGCTCGGGGTTCCAGAGGGGGCAATGCCAGCTCCCCGATGCCTTTGGCGGGATCGCCCATGGGAAAAAGGGAGGGTGCCTGTGCCTGCACCCAGGTAGTAAAGGCGGAAAGCGAAGCCAGGTGATTATTGATGGTAGAAGCCGCGAAGCCTTCTTGCTGTAGATGGTTCTGCCAGGCCAGCACGTGACGGCGGAGGCAATGGGAAATAGGCTCTTCGACACAGATGGTAGCGAAGAATTCCTGGAATCGGGTCAGGTGCAACGCAATCTTGTGCGTGATGGCTTCGGAACGTACGCCTGCGACCGCAAGGCGTAGATAGTGTTGGATCCAGGCGCGGAGGGAGTCATCGGGAGTGCCTTTCACCTTTCGTGAAGTGCTTTGTGCGGGATAGAGCGCGTTATTGGTATGATTTTGAGTGGTCATCTGTTGGTTTCACTACTCAGAAGGGATGTTCTGCGTAGTGATTCGACAGAAGGCGCAGGAAATCCTTCCACGCCATTTAATTTGGCACGAATTACGCCATTCTGCGGTGACATTTACAAATGAGGGTTGTCTAAAAAACAAGTGATGGCAAAAATAACATACGTCCGATAATATATAGCGCGATTTTTCAAATTACGCTCGCCGATTCTCTGCACGGTAATCTAATAGGGTCTGTTGTCTGCTTTGGGGCCGGGTACAGATAGGATAGTGCTGCACGCACCGACAGCCGAAGCGCCTGCCTGTCTTTTGCGCGACGCTCTCGTCGGGGCAACGAATACGCGGCAGTGGCTACATCGCCATCGGCATAGGCCGCTTCTAGACCTAGGCGGCGCATGCTTGCGCTTTGATTTGCAGGAGCCGGTGCATTTGCTAGCCACTGCTAATGAGCAGCGCATGTCCTCATTTCCCAGCGGCTGATGATAAGCTCTCCTGAATAGTCCCTCGTATTTTCTCCCGCTCCGCCTTGGATCCAACAGGAACGTAGACCCCACGCTCGCAGAGCAGGCTAGAAATGGTTGAGCAGAAGTATGCCCCCGGGTTTCGGAGCGGCTCGTCACTCCGACCAAGTCGTTTCTTTAAACTCGAGACTGCCTCATCCCACAGGGAAGCGCAGTCGTTGCGAAGAGCAATATTGTAGAGCTGGGCGAAGAGCTGGGCGCTTTTGGTATCCCCGGTAAGCCCTACGAGGCGCTCAATGTCTGGGACGTATTTGTTTACATCAGAACGTTCACGAACGTTCAACGTTTCTGATTCTCTTATTAAAGATTCTTCTTTTAAACGTTCCATTGGATCGGAAGAATTCTGCCGCTCAGCACCGGAAGAATTCTTCCGATCATGCTCAATCTCGGAAGATTTCTTCCCGTAGACTTCCTCCAGCGGCTCCAGCCAATAGAGGTTTGTCCGTGATCTGCCCCGGCGTTCGACGGTAATCAGGGATCGCTCCGTCAGCTCTTTGAGGTGGCTGCGAACGCTGCGCTCTGTGACGCCGCGCTCCTGGGAAAGTCTCTCCTGCCCGGGAAAGCAGCTCCCTGCCTGGCGAGCGTGGTGCAGGAGCACCAGGTAGGTTATCTTGGCTCCATCGGAGAGCGCCGTGTCTAACAGTATCAGGTTGGAGAGAATGGTGAATCCTGCGGCGTCCGTGCCACTGCGGAAAGAGAGGCGTTCCATCGCTTCTACTCCTCCCCTTCCATGAACTCAGCAACGAGCGCTGGGATCAGCTCATTGAGGTTGTAGCCTTCCCGTAGACACCACATCTTCAATCGCAAGTGAAGGTTGGCTGGCATGTCCACGTTGAGACGCACCTTCCTATCTTCCTTCTCACCTTCCTTTGCATGCACCTTCACGGCTTCTTTCCACCCTGCCCCCCTTCCTGCACGGCTTCCTTGGGAGGAAGTTTCCTTCCTGTCTTTCTTCACACCTTCCAGCAAAGGAGTACTCCTGCCTTCGTTCGCTCCTTCCTTCCTTCCTTCCTTTACACCATCATTGGGTGGGAGCTTTGCACCTTCCTTCCTTCCTTCCAATGAAGCTAGGAAGTTATCTTCATTGGTTTCTTCCCGCATAAGGCGCTGAAGCTCCTCTGCTGCGTTGGCTGGGGCCGTCAGCCCCTTTCGCTCAGACACGTGCTACCTCCTTAAATTTGAACCTGAAGTCAGAAATAGCAGCCTCAACGTCTTCCGTACAAACGCGTTTGTTTCCCATGCCATAGGCGTTGACCATCGCCGAGTTGCACAAAACGCAGAGTTCGCGGGGGATGCCTCCCGCCGCCTGGTAGACCATGTGGTGGACTTGCTCAGTAGGGAAGACTATATCGAACGAACCACCTGCGCGTTCCATGCGAAAGCGCAGCATTTCGATAGCGTCCTGGAATGAAAGAGGGTTGAGGTAGGCGGCACCGGTGATTCGGCTCCTGAGCGCTGGCACCTGTTCGAGTTTGCGTGCGAATGTCGGCTGCGAGAACAAGACAATTTGCAGCAGCTTGTGACGCAATGTCTGGTGGTTCGAGAGCATGTGCAAGGTCGTGAGATTGGGGCCGTGGATCGTCTGCGCCTCGTCTACCATGAGTACCGCGGTCTTGCCCCCTTTGTGGCAGTTGAGAAGGAAGGCGAGCAGCTCGTCATTGATATCCTTCTCCTTGTAGCGGGAGGGCAACCCGAAAGAGGTAGTGATGGTACGCAGCATCCCGGCACTTGTCCGCATCATGAGGCTGGAAAGGGAAGAGACGATGTAACGATCATCCTCCTCAAGCGTCTGGAGCAGAAACCGACCCAGAGTGGTCTTGCCCGTGCCGACCTCGCCCTGCAGGAGAAATATTCCCATCTGTTCTTGCACGGAGTAAAGGATCTTGACCATCGCCAGGCGGTGTTCCTTCGTTTCATAGGCGAAGGACGGATCCGGAGTTGTGGAAAAGGGGTTCGCTGCAAGTCCGAAATGCTGGTATACGTCCATATTTTTCTCCCTGATTGTACCCTGATAGGCAGGGTGCAGAGTTGGAAGAGTATACTTTTTGTTCGCGGTACGAGTCAAGAGGAAACACGAAATTCGTTACTTTTTTTCATAAACTCTGAATTGCCATATATCTGTCGGAACAGGCGGTACAAAAATCGCGTGGGGATAGGAAAATCCGAATGAGTCGCGACGTGGGTTCCGCGGAGGAAGGGGTAGAAACACGACAACACAGCACACTATGTTAGTGCTTGTGTACCCGCTTTTGCTTGCTGTGCGGCGAGAATGCGGAGCAGCCCATCAAGTCATCAGCAGCCTGCCTGGGGTGCCTTCCTATGCCCCTTGGGCGCTGGTGCGGTCGCGCTGACGCTCTTGAATTCGGGTCGCACGTTAAGCCACGCAGCCAGACTTCCTGCTGTTTGGTCGGGCAGCGGGTCAAGGACACCCTGACGCTCCAGGTCGACGAGGATCGTGCCGTAGCGTAAGCCTTTATGAAAAGCGAACTCGTCCACGCCAGGGACGTGTACATCGGTTTGTCGCTCTTGTGGGGGCGTCAGCAGCCTGACGAACTTGAATGAGGGGATATCGGGATAGGTGGTGAGTTCCCAGCCAACGGCTGCCCACGCGTCCCCTTCGTCACCCTGAGCGCAGCCAATCAGGCAGAACACTTCGTTGAGGCGCAGCGTCTTGCGGGCGTAGCGAGCAGCAAAGCCGGGAAGTGACTCGAGGAAGATGTCGCGCCGACATAGGGCATGGAGAGAGAAGAACTTCCGTACCTCAAGATGCAGGCGGGACGCCACCTGGTTCCAGGGCATGTCGGCAAGCGTACGTTGATAGCGACCGTAAACCCGGCGGGAAGCACAGCCGAACAAGGGGCACTGTATGGTTGTCTGGAAGTGGTGACGGTGCGTGTCATCGCATGAGCGCGAGCGCATTGACTATGTATTCGAGCCGAAAACGGCCTGGATCGGGAAGCAGTGTAAGCGTGTTCATGCATTCCTGTACGCACCTCTCTGCCTGCGTTTCATCAAAAGTGCGGGAGCGCCCACTCTAAACACCTCCTGACATGCGACAATGGCGGCGATCTCGAATGGCATTGGTGTCGCGGGAGCTTCCTCTCGGCTGGCGGCCAGCTAACGAGACTAGCAGCTCCCGGGGCATCAAAGATTGCGAAAACGGAGCCTGATTTCCAGACTCCGCTTTCGTAGGAGGCGCTGATCAAGAAAAGCATCTTTTCACTTGCTTCACATATTGCGGATAGAACACTTATGTGGTATCTTGGAGAATAAGAGATTCATCTTACAGGAGACGACTATGTTTGTGCCACTACCGCATGAAGCTGTCACGCCTACCGACCAGGATCAGCAGACCGCGCGTACCTCCAGCAGTGAGCTTGCTCCTTTGCTTCAGCGCAAAGAGACCGGTGACGCCCATATTCGCTTTGACGCGGAGGGGCAGCAGGGCGTCGCTATCGCGCTGCCCCATTCCGCGGTGCTTCTTCTGTTGTCTGCGCTTCAAGAGATGGCAAAG
>JBBQPY010000138.1:0-14501 GCA_038216735.1 Chthonomonadales bacterium | reverse complement strand
CGAGCGTTAGATTGGCTGGCAGTCCTTCTATGATCGCAGAGAGCGTGGGACCGTGGGACTCGCCAGCGGTAAGAAATCGGAACAAAAGAACTTTCCTTTCGAGTTGGTTGGTATTTATGCTACCACAAATTGCGGCGATATACCCCTGGACCAAAATGCGGCTATCGCCCTGCTTTCTCTATTTCGCTTCCCTCAGTGGCGATACTGCGACGACACCGAGAGGATTTAACTCTGCACCGAAAGTATCAGACTACTGGCAGAAGATGGCAAAATGTATATTCTCATCCTGCCAGAGGAAGAGGTTAAGCGTGGTCCTTCGTCACGGCGGAACGCAAGAACGGAGGCGGACCCGAGTCCGTCTCCGTTCTTGTATACGTGTCAGATCACAATTCCTATGCTGTCAACTGGATCCGTCGTCAGGGCATCAAACCGCCGCCCGCTGCGCCGGGACCGGGCAGACCGCCTGGCAATCCGCCGCCGAGCCCGCCACCAGTTGCTGAAGGTCGCTCCACTATGATCTGTGGGGTGACGAATACCAGCAGTTCTGAGTCGTCGGTCGTCACGTTACGGGAGCGGAACAGGGTTCCGATCAACGGTAGATCGCCGAGAAGTGGCACACGGTTAGTGGAAACGTTATCCGACTTACGTATCAGTCCGCCGATCACCATCGTGTCGCCCGCACGAATGATCCGCTGCAGCGGAACTGTCTGCTGGATCTGAATCGGGAAGCTGTTTCCACCAGGTGCTGTGACTGTCCCTGTGATTGCCGAAGCCCTTACGAATCCGAGCAGTGTGATCGAATCGTCACCATTGATTCGTGGTGTCACGTTCAGTTCCGTGATGACTGGTAACAACGTCGGGGTAGTGGTTATCGTCGAGTTTCCATTTATGCCAACGAGAACTGTCTGGGTAAAGACGGGCACAAGTTGTGTGTTATTTAGATCGACATTCAGACCATTGAGCGTCGTCGCTGTCGGTGAAGCAACCACTTTGCCTCGTCCGGTCGTCAGGATGAAGCTGAGTTGTGTCTGCAGGTTGCCTGTAGCAAACTGTAGAAATGCGGTATTGTTGGTCGAGTACCCTACGTTAGCGCCGCCTACCAAGTTTACCTTCGCAAAGTTGAAGTTGAGCCCGAAAGAGCTCTGGTCGTTCTGCGAAACGGTAATGAATTCCGCACGGATCAGTATCTGACGCGGTTTGACGTCGAGCAGATCCTTGAGGTCTTTGAAACGCTGCAGGTCTTCTTCAGTCTGGTATGCCAAAATAAGTGAGTTATCAGCATCGAGCGCGATGATATCCGAACCCTGAAGTGTACCAGGAAGCAGGCTCGCAGCTCCTCCGCCGCCCGCGCCACCCTGCCCTCCTGCACCTCCACCAGCCCCTCCAAGACCGCCAGCACCGCCGCGCTGACCGCCACCGAAGCCGCCGCCACCCGCGCCGCCAAATCCACCGCCACCCGCGCCGCCGAAGCCGCCACCACCGAAGCCACCCTGGCCTCCACGTCCGAATTCCTGAGAGTCGCCTGCATCACGGTTCGCCTGCTGGTCGTTGCCAGGTGACAATGTACTATTCTGGTTGCGCGCACCATTGCTTCCGCTTGATAGTGGAAAGCTCTGGCTATTGGCTGGAGCAGATGGACCGACTGACTGCACCATGCCATTTGTCTGTGGTAACTGCAATGGCGCGATCGAGCGGGGTGCACTCGAGGTATTCATCACATCGATCATCGCACGCGTCGCGTTGATGTTCAACTGCTCGTAGAGGTCCGGGAAAACGTTGTCGACGCCGAGGAGGTGCAACAGCGCATGCGGGGCAATATAGCGCAGTCGGATTTTCTCGTACTTATACTGACCGCGCGTGTTGCCGGGCAGCGGATCGAGTTCCGGGCTGGTTGGGGTTTCGTGAGGCGCACTGCCTTTCGGCCCTATATTGTAAACGCCGCCGCTGTCGAGCCAGATGTCTGCACCGGCTGCATCTGCCACTGCATGCAGCACTTCGCTCACTGTGCGATGGGTGAGGGAGACCGTTACCTGCTCGTATGGGAAATCCTGGCGCCGCAGCACATAGTTGATGCCCGTTTGACGCTGAATCATCTTCAGTGCGCCAGCGAGCGTCGAGCCAATCAGGTTGACGTCTTTGACGACGATATTCGCCTGATCCCCTGCAGGGCCCTTTGCCGTGCTATCATCCGCACCGGCACGAGTCGCGCCACTGAGCAGCGCTGCGCTGAATGCTGCCGCGACAGCGATGCCCGCAGCATACTTTGACTGTCGTTTCTGCCTTTGCAAACTCATACCAATGCCCTCCTTCGTTGCGCCGCACATTCATTGTGTGTAAGGCAGACGCAATCCCTTTTTCTGTGTTTGTAACAATGCTTGATTCGATAGTTTACCGGGATGAACTAGCTAAGATGATGGGATCGTCGGCAACTATTTCGTTAGCCGGCATGAGGCAATGCGGTTCTGAAGTCTGCCTGCATACGTCTTCTGCCGACAGATACCGAGCAAACAGGAAATGCGGAAAATGTACAGCCATACACAGGCGTGTGGAAAAACACTGAGAATTTTGCTGCGGAATGTGGACGAGAGTGTCGATTGCCAAAAATACGGAACCGAATATACGAAAACCGTTTAGAAGTGGGCGCATAAGTCTGCGCCCACTCTGCTGTAAACAGCGCTCATATATCAAAGAGATATATGGATCATAGATGCGAGTTAGCGTCCTCCGCCACCGCCGAAGCCGCCTCCACCCCCACCACCGAAGCCTCCGCCTCCGCCGCCGAGGCCACCACCCCCACCACCGAAGCCGCCGCTGCCGCCCCCAAAGCCGCCGCCACTGCCGCTTCCGCCGCCGAGACTGCCACCGCCGCCTGCGCCGCCGCCACCTGTCTGCGGCTGTCCGACCTGCTGCGTCACGTCGATATTCTTACCGCCGAGCAGCCGCGCCAGCGCGTAGGAGTTGAGCCGAAACGAAACGCTGCGGAACTTGTAAGGCAGCCGATACTTGTCCGCTGGCCCCTGATCAGTATTAGTATTTATACCGGTAGGATCCTCGACAGTGTCTTTCTTCTCAATGATCGTATAGATGTTGGTGCCGGGTGTAATACTATAGGTCAGGGGAAGGCTGGAAGATTTGAGTACGGTTTCCAGCGCGATTCGGAAGGAGACCTTCGTCAGAGAGACGTTGACAGGAATCTGCTTCAGTGACTCGTCGATCGTGTAGTCCGCCTTGATCTGAGCGAAAAGTAGCTTGAGCGCATAGAAAAGGCTCGCGTTTTCCAGCTTCAAAGTTACTTTTTGCTCCGATGCTGCTGAACTGGTGCTCGGGTCGCTGCCCGGCGTTGCATCCTGTGCATGGGCACAGAGAGGCATTGCCAGAAGACCAGCTGCTGTCAGGGACAACGCCGCCACTCCTGATTTTGCGATAAGTAGGTTCATTTGTAATCTTCTCCTTCTGGGACCTGCGTGAGCGAAGCAGCAAACCCCGTGCCTCTGCTCGCCATACGCTGTTTAATTTCCTGCAGGGAACCGCAGGCGTAGTAATGAACGTTCTCCCCGTTCGCGCCCGCCCCGTCCCGACGGCTGTGCAATGTCCATTGATTCGCGCCATCGAAGCCGCTGCCAGGTGTACTCTGCAAGCGCAGGATATCCCGGCTATCGTGTAAATCGTACATTTCTGACCGTACATTGATTGAGGACGTGCATCAAAAAGACACGTGCAATTAATATATACGGCGTGGATTGTTAAAAAGAGATGATCTGAACTGTGATCGACCCAGTGAGCGGTTGCAGTATCGAACGGTTACTCTGCGGAGCCGCCGCCACCGCTATCGCCTTTGCCGCCACCCATTCCAGCAGGTCCTGGCATTCCCGCGCCTCGCCCGCCGAAAGCTCCGCTGCCCCCAAATCGACCCTGGCCACCTGCCGCCGGGCCTCCGGTCGATTCATCGCTCAACGGTACCGTCTGCGTACGAATAATATTATTGTCTTTTCGCCGCAGTTTTACAGTGTCATTATCAATCGAGACGACCGTATAGCCGTCTTTAGTTCGGCTGCCGGGTTTGACGATTTCACTCTCGCCATTTTGCTCGATAATCGCGTAGATCCCGTCCCCACTCATAATACCCGAAACGCGTCGAGTCGGCACTTCTCGAACGGTTACATCGCCGACGGGCGGGGTGTCGATCTGCTGATCTGCCACTCTGATCGGCTGGATATCCTGAAATATATCGGGCGGTGGCGGATCCGTATGCCATGTCGGGAAGAACGGATCCTTTTTATTTGGATTCCGCGCGCTGGCGACCTGGAACGGATCAGACGCCTTAGCGCCTGGTGCAGCACCAGGTGGCGTACCCATGACTGATGGAGCGCCGGGCGCTCCCCTGCCAGCAGCCTGCCTGAGCGCCCTAGGAGACTGTCCGGCATCCCCGGTCTGCTTCCCTGTTCCGGGTGTGACGGGCGCAGTAGCAGTGTCGTCCTGTTTGCCGCCGCAGCCCGCAAGAAGCAGAGTTCCGGCGCAGAGTGTCGCACAAAGACCTATTCGATGTATGAGTGGTTGTCTGTTCATCCTGCTGATCATCATTCTTTACGCCCCTGTAGATCGTACGAAACGGGTCGAAGCTCTGAAACCTAACGCGCATTGCATTGAGACTGGCTGTAGTGTAGCGAATCGCCTGGAAACAGCGCGTTTGTAGTTTACTTACCGCCCGCTTGCGGCGGTCGGCCCGCTCCGCCTGCTCCCATTGCGCCTGGCGGCATACCCATTGGTGCGCCCATTCCACCACCCCGGCTCATTCCAGGAGCGCCCATGCCCATCCCTGGCATGCCACTAGTGCCGCCAGCGGTTCCAGTAGAGCTATTGATGTATGGGTCCTCGGCGGGTGGCGGGCTATTCGGTATCACATAGAGCGCCAGTTCGTAACTCAACTGAAGGTTGGGGCTCTGTCCGCTAAGCGTGACATTATTGATCACCGGCATCCCGTGACGCTGGATACTATTGAACCGGCGAAGGTGCGCCATTGCCTGATCGAAACTCTTGGCTTCGAGATTGACTGTCCACGTTCTGCCGTCCTGTGGAAATGTCAGGTGATCGAGCGAAGCGATTGCATTGGGATTCGCATAACCGCCAGAGTCGGCGAGCGCAGGAATGGGAAACTGCATTCCAGGCACACGCGCAACACCTAGA
This sequence comes from Chthonomonadales bacterium, assembly GCA_038216735.1. Classification (GTDB taxonomy): domain Bacteria; phylum Armatimonadota; class Chthonomonadetes; order Chthonomonadales; family Chthonomonadaceae; genus JBBQPY01. Next base: position 9,317 of record JBBQPY010000138.1, on the reverse strand, counting down.
TTGCGCTGTGCATCGTACCAGGCGGTAATCCATTCGCCCCATGCGGTCGGCAGATCACGAACACCGTGGCCCTTTTCGATCTGCACATGATTGAACATATATGCGCTGAGCGGATCTGTCTTCGTATTATACGGCAGATCAGGCATATATTTGACAGCGCTGACTGCCCACTGTTGATCGGTCAGTTTCGCTTTCTTCTGAGTAGCCACAAGATCCCTATTGTGCTTGGCAACAGCATCCGCCGTGCCATTCTGGTCCTGCGTCGACTTGGCAGTTTTTTCTACATCTGCTGCTTCGTTGCCTTTGATGCGTACGGGCCCGAAGAAGAGTATCAGCGCGAGTACGATGGCAATCGAAATTCCGATGATGTTGATCTGTGCGATCGTCAGTTTCGACATATCATTCGTCTCCTGTGTCTTTTTTGCTGCGACGGCCGGTCGGTGCGGAGTCTGCGGGCGGGGTGACTGCAGGCGGTCCGGCAGCGGACGGCATCGCGCCTGCGGCGCCGGTAGTGCTGCGACCAGCTCTGCCACCCATCATGCCTGCGCCGCTATAACCGCCCATACCACCCATGCCTCCGGCTGCAGTCCCCGTCCCGCCGCCGAGCGGCCAGATCGGAACCGTCAAATCGCCAGCAATCGGACGTTTCAAAACGGCTGTTGCCGTAAAGTTGAGGCCTCTTCTGCCTTCGACTTCACCGGGACCGCTGTTTCCAGCGGCTGCTCCACCCACTCCGCCGCCAAAGCCGCCACGGGACATTCCGGCAGCGCCGCCCATCCCCATTGAGGCCATACCCACCATACCCGGAGCCGGTCGGCTGCTGCCACCGCCCATACCGCCCATTTGAGCAGCGCCAGGCATTGGCTTCATGCCGCCCGCTCCCATACCACCGCCCGGTCTGCCACTGCCACCGAAACCGGGGAAGCCCGTAGGACCGCCGCCCATTCCACCCATTCCGCCCATTCCGCCTGTGGCAGTTCCGCCGCCCGGATCGTAGCCTTTGGTTGGGATTGTCATAAAGACGCTGTCGAATTTATCTTTATCGTTTCGCAGGAGCATCCACCAGCGCGCAATGCGCACCTCATCCTGGGCGAAGCCAGCGATGGTACAAGTTTTGCGTTCGGCGCTGTCGAAGTTGATGCTCTTATAGAGGATGTCCTCGACGCGTACATCACGAATCATTTCAAAAGCGCTGGGCCATGCACTGTTCCATGTCTGTGCATTCGCAACAAAAGTCTGCTTATCCTCGGTGGACTTGATCTTGCCCTTGACATCTGTGATGCTTTTCTCTAACCGGTTATACTCAGTCTGCTGCTTGGTTGCTTCTGTTAGTTCGTCATTGGCTGCAGAGAGCTGTGCGCTGCGCGCGATCCATAGGAAGACCATGCTTGCGGCGACGGCGGCAACGACACCGAACCATAGCGCCGCAACCTGAACCTTTTTCTTCTTATCGTATATGTATGGTGGCAGCAAGTTGATGCGTAGCATCGGCTGTTTCTCCTGAATATCAATTTGGCTGGCTGGTCCTGGGTGTTCGTCTATCCGAACATTCGTGCCGACCGCGCAGCACATCAAGTTAGGTTTATCGTGGCCCCTATCGGGCTATGCGATGGACGCCGCTGTCGGCAGACACCAGGCACGCCGGAGTTGTCGGTTCCTCGAAGAACGCGACCGGGCAGAATGATTTTATTTCTTAGCTTTCGCTTTCACAGGCACATCGATAAGTTCACGGGCGCCAAGACCGATGCTGACCGGAAACAGAGAAGCAATCTCTTCGAGATGGCTCTGCGAATAGTTCTTCGCGCTGACGCGGAGGGACTGCAGCGGGTTTGCAACGCGAGTCGGTATACCGAGTTCGGACGTCAGAAACTCTCCAAGGTTCCTCAATTTCGAGGTGCCGCCGATCAGAAGTATCTCGTGTACGGGTGCGTCGCCGGTTTTCGTCCGATAGTAATCGAGCGAGCGTCGAATCTCCTGTACGATCTCTGCGAGCACGGGCGCGATCGCATTGAACACCTGAATCTTGAGCGCATCACGATTGGGATCTCCGCCGGTCGGAACCGGCGCCGGCAGATTGTTCTGAGGGGGAGCGAATCCCGGGTCTGTCTGTGGCGCGTAGAACCCGCTGTTATCCGGTGCGGGCGGAACGAAGCCGGGCTGCGACGAGACATCGAACCCCGAATCGAGAGGCGCGGGGGCAGAAGTCTCACCATCAGGGCTGCTGCTGAAGTCGAAGGGAGTCGGCGCAGGAGGCGGAGGCGCTTCGCCGGGCGAGGAGAAGTCGAAAGGCATTCTTCCCGATGGCGAAGAGGTTGGTCCCGTGCTGAAGTCTGGCGCGGCTGCGGGCACAGATCCCTGCGGAGTAGAGAAATCGACGAAGCCACCGCCGCCCCCTGCCCCGAAGCTGGCGAAATCCGGTGCCTGCTGAGACGTCTGCTGATTGAACATCACTTCGCCGAGTTCGCGTTTGTAGTTCTCAGCGGTCGCCATGTCGACCTGGAGCGCATCCGAAATCGCACGCGTAAAGTTGTCTCCAGCCAGAGGAAGCGTACGCGGGAAGGCGAGCAGTTTATCGCGGAAGATACCGATATCGGTGTTGCTCGCGCCGATGTTGACGATCGCCACCGTATGACCGGAAGGCTGCGTCGGGGCGAGATCGAGAATTGCGCGACCGACAGCCAGCGGCTCGACATCGATCGCTTTCGGTTTGAGACCGGCGGCGAACAGCATCTCGACGTGTCGATCGACCATATCCTGCTGCGCGACCGCAAGCAGAACTTCCATATTCTGCCCGGGAGCGTAGCCTTCAGGACGCTCGATCGCCTGGTAGTCCATGATCACTTCATTGACCGCGAAGGGCACTTGCCGTTCCACTTCCCACTTCATCGTCTCCGCAAGCTCTTTGGGCTCCATCTGCGGTACATCGATCACTCGCACGACGACAGCGGACTGCCCTGAGACGGAACTGACGCATTGGTTGGTGCCGATGCCCGCCTTTTTCAGGAGATCTTTTACCGCCTTGCCGAGGAGCTGAGCATCGACGATAATGTTATTTTCGAACGCAGCCTGCGGTGTTGGCGCCATGTCCATCGAGACGACCTCGATGCCGCCGCTGCCACGCCGCATTTCCGTCACTTTAATCAGGTTGGAACCGATGTCCAGACCAACGTAGGATCCGCCCGCCATGTTTGCTCCCTCGATTGACTTCGGCTTGGTTTGAACTGGTGTTCCGCGACTTGAAAACTATCTACTGCGGCTGTCACAGTTACTGTGGCCGCCTGCTTCGACTTACTTAGGCTGGGGATCGGTATCGACTCATGTCCGGACACTACCCGAGGGCGATGCCGACGGCGAAATCCACACAGTACTACACCAACCTGAAAAGGCAGTATCAGACACTGTATCGACAAAAGGGGTGCTTTACTCGCACATTGAAGCGCATTGTAACAGTTTTGCCGTCAACTGTCAACACTTCTTTTCGCCTTTTATTCGACTGCCTGCTTTTGCATTTTGTTTTGTTTTCTAAATGGGGTCTGCCGCTAGGTTGATTTGTAGGTGCCGACTATAAAAACGCCAGCAGTTCCCTGTTCGATTACCTCCTTGTTTAGCGCTTCTGGACAGCGGTGTGCCTGTTGATATTGACAGCCCGACCAACGCCACCGACTCGATTTCTCACACCCATTTCGTTGCATTAGACGCTGCAAAGGTTCACTTTGGAGTTTGCGAATAGCCGGCGTAGATTATAGCCTCCTTTAGCAGATCCGGGATGTCTGTCGATAATGGAACTGATGCCGCATCAACTATACTGCGGAGCATCAGGAAGGAGGCACGTGATTTGAATAACGTCTACGACGGTTCGCTCACCTGCTCCTCCGAAATCGCCCTGGCGGTTTGCCGGTAGGTACGTTTCGGTGAGCGAATGAAAGACCCCTGAACTCGGCTTCTGCCGCGAACAGGGGTCTTTTTCCACCTGGTTGTTTGTCCCTTTCTCATCTCAGACTGCTCTCTTAATCATGAATTTTGCACTTCCGCAGAGAAGGTATTTGGACCTCTCGAAGGGAATACACTCGAATGAAATAGAATGTGACAGTTCGATCATTTCGCGAGGAATATTCGAGGTGAATTTCTGAGGAGGAGAGCGCGGACAATGGCAAAGAAGCAGATTAATATCGCCCTGATAGGCTACCAGTTCATGGGCAAGGCGCACAGCAATGCGTACCGGCAAGTGGGGCGCTTCTTCGATCTCGACGTCGAACCGGTGATGAAAGTGCTGTGCGGGCGCAGTGAGACCAAGGTCGCGGCAGCAGCGGCACAGTTCGGCTGGCAGGAGTACGCGACGAACTGGGAAGACGTGATCGCGCGCGACGATATCGACTTGATAGACATCGGCACGCCTAACGATACCCATGCGCTGATCTCGCAAGCCGCCCTGAAGGCCGGAAAAAACGTGCTCTGCGAGAAACCGCTCGCGATTACGGTTGCCGATGCGCGCGCCTCCTGGCAGTTGGCGAAGCAGACCGGACTGATCAACGGCATCTGCCACAACTACCGCAAAGCGCCCGCGATCGCCTTCGCCGCGCAGTTGGTCCGAGACGGTAAACTGGGCGCGATACGTCACTTTCGCGGCACGTATTTGCAGGACTGGATCGTCGATCCCTCCGTTCCGCTCGTCTGGCGGCTCGATAAAAAGATCGCGGGCAGCGGCTCGCACGGCGATCTGAACGCGCACCTGATCGACACCGCACGTTTCGTAATGGGCTCCGAATTTAGCGAGGTGGTCGGGCTCAGCGAGACCTATATCAAAAAACGTCCCCTGCTGGCGGATACCGGCGGCGGGCTGGCAGGTTTTACAGCGTCGGACGAGATGGGTGACGTCACCGTAGATGACGTGACCTCGTTTCTGGCACGTTTCGAGAACGGCGCGACGGGTACGTTCGAGGCGACGCGTCTCGCTCCAGGACGCAAAAACTATAATCGTTGGGAGATCAATGGTGAAAAGGGTTCGATCGCCTTCAACCTGGAGCGCATGAACGAAATCGAAGTCTACCTGACCGACGACCCGCAGGGCTTGCAGGGCTTCCACACGATCCAGGCGACCGAGAGTTTCATGCCTTATATGGAAGCTTACTGGCCCGTCGCGCACATCATCGGTTACGAGCATACCTTCATCAATATGATGAAGGATTTGATGGTCGCGATCGGCAAGGGCGAGCAGTTCACGCCCGATTTCGAGGATGGCTTCCGCAATCAGGCAGTGCTCGAAGCGGTCGAAAAATCATGCGCCTCACGTCAATGGGTCACTCCCGAATCCTGATTTCATCCCTATTTTGAGAGCCATACAAAAATCGATGCCGCCTCTTCCGCAGAAAAGAGCGGCATTTTTCAGAAAGAAACATTTTTCGTAACTATTCACCCTCATTCCTCAACCCCCTCTCCCGAAACTTCGGGAAGAGGTGGAGAAGTGCATAGACTCTGCCTATGAGTGAGAAACTAAAAGCAGGGTGAATAGTTACCATTGTTCAAAGGGAACAGGGTAGCGGATGCGTCATGCGTCTAGTGGATTATAGTGTATCCCTGGTTCGTCAGCGCGCCGTTGTTGGTATCCACGGTGCCGCGATAAGTGAATCGCTGCCGGGGCTTGCGTCCGCGTGCAACGTTGCCTCGCCCGGTCACATGGATCAGGCGGCGTGAAATGCGATGTACGTTCGTCGTACCGAACGTTACCTGTGTCCGGTCGTGTGCCTCACGCAGAATCTTCGCTCGCAAATTATCATGGACGATTGTGGTCCAACGTGACGCAAGAACAGGGGAACTCATCAGACTGCCGATCAGTACGAGCGGCAACGCGGCGATCGCCAGCCGAAACGGTTTCATTGTTACCAGCATGGGTTTCATTCTCCTTGATTCCGTATGAATCTCGCTTGTTAAGTCGGTTCCAACCAGCCCTTTTGTTCCCGAGACCTCGTTATGAAGCTGGCATCGGGCACGAATTCGACTGTACTAACACGGCAGTTTTATACGTGCGGGAAATGTTTTCCATTCTCTTCATCGGTCAACGATAAGCATAGTCGTCGGGGAAATGGATGATTTCGATCCACTGACCTCCGGGAGCCTCCAGGTAGAAACTGCGGGTTTTGTCGCGGTGCGGGACTATCTCTTTGCCGGTTTCTCTGGCAAGACGCTCCAACTCCGCAGCATCTACGCGCCACGCAATATGGCCCGGGTGCTGATCTTTCTTCACGAATGCCAGCTTGATGCCGCTCGCTTCGATGAACGCCCAGCTCTCGTCCTGATACAAAACACGAACGTCAGGCAGGGTTCGCTGATACCAGATCACCGCTTCGGCAATATCGGGCACCTGCTGCGCGACATGATCGAATTCATAACGCATAGTCGTCATCGCTTTCTGGGTAAAGTAACTCTCCTGGCTCCCCTCAAAGACGAAAATGTTCCGATTTCGCCGCATTGTGGAAAGAAAAGAAATGTTTGGGCTGGACAGTTATGACTCCTCATAAGCCAGCCTTGTGGCAGTCTGGAAGCATCCTAGATCACTGCAGCGGTTCGGTTCCTTCGCTTAACAGTCTTAGATAGGCATCATACACGAAAATGCGGTTGCGTGCCTGCTCTGCTGCAAGACGCACAATCTGCAATGATCGTAGATGCTCCAAACTGGAAGCAACGGTTGGTTTACTCAGTTTCAATCCTATCGAGGCGTCTGCGACGGAGGTTAGCGGATGACTCTGCAGCCAGTAGTGGACGCGCAGCGCGGAACTGGCGGGACGGTCCAGCGTCTCCTCGATACGCTTTCTGTCCTGCTCGAAAAGCTGTAAAATGCGCTGTCCTGTCGTCGCGGCCTGTTCTGCTGTCTCCTTTACGCCGGTCAGGAAAAAGCGCAGCCACTCTTCCCAATCGCCCGTCATGCGTACCTGCTGCAAAAGGCGGTAATACGTGTCACGATTCGATTTGAGATACAGGCTGAGAAAGAGCAGTGGGTGAGCGAGCGCCTTCTCATAGCACAGAATGAGAGTGATCAGCAGCCGTCCCAGCCGTCCATTGCCGTCTAAAAATGGATGGATCGTCTCGAACTGGACGTGAGCCAACGCCGCTTTTATCAGAGTCGGCGTACGCGCCGGTACATCGTTTAAAAAGTTTGCAAGCGCGTTCATCAGCCTCGGCACTTCATCAGGCGGAGCTGGCACGAAGAGGGCGTTGCCGGGCCGTGTGCCGTGAACCCAGTTTTGCGAATGGCGAAATTCGCCTGGCAGTTTGTCGCTGCCGCGTCCGAGTTGCAGCAATTCGGAGTGGACTTCGCGAAGCAACCTCACAGTAAGCGGTTCGCCATTCCGTATCGCCTCCATGCCATAGTTCATTGCCGCCACGTAACTCGACACTTCGAGAACGTCACTGAGCGGTACACCCGGCACTTCATGGCTCTCGAATAGGAGCAAGTCCGACAGTGAAGATTGAGTGCCTTCGATCTGTGAGGAAAGAACCGCTTCCTTACGAATGTAGAAATAGAGGAACAGAGAAATATCAGGCAACTGCCACGAGGGGCCGTCCAGACGCCCCAGAGCGCGGTTCGACTGTTCGAGCAGATCGTGCAGTTCTGTATCGAAAGCCAATGGTGGATCAGGCGGCAAGTCGTGTGGCACAAAAGTTTTGAACGGCTCTCCGGGCACAGCCTGCGGCAGCAGATAACCCTGCATTCCACGTTCCATGTAGACACTTTTCCTCTTCATAATAAACTTTTTTTACAAGCCTATCACCTGATGAAAAGATAGGGTGCCAAAGTTTATTATGGAAGTGTACCCAAGATGAAGAGAAAACCGTAGAAAATGAAACCAGAAACAGCGCAAACAAGAACGGAATCATGGACGCGCGAAATGCTGACGTCAGCAGCCAGGCAGTTTGCGCGCTTTGAAACCTGCTGGCGGCACGAACGCCTCTGTCACCGGTTCGGCGGCTTTGCTCGCGCGGGGATGCACGCATGGAAAATCCTTCTCGATAAACCAGCGTAACGCCGGATTTTGTCCGGTAACATCATTCGATTCCGGAGTTGATTCTGTTACCGCACTGTTCACTCCGTCGTCCATCTGAAAATAGATGCCCTCTGTATCCGGTACGGCAAGCCGCTCACAATCAGACACGGAGACGTCACAGCGCAGACTGCCAGCCTCGAATGTCAGTCGAGAGGTAGGTTCCTTGCCCAACAGGATCGCACTCCAGCCGCTGTGTACACCAGAACTGCTCCCAATGTCGAGATGCTCACTTACCGGTTCACCGCGCAGCAGCATTTCCAGTTCGGACGGGGTGATACGAAACCGTACGCTGCCTTTCGTCCATCTAACTTTCATAAGCTCGACCTCGTTCTGCACATTCGACAAACGCGCCATCACCCCGACCCCCTCTCCAGAAGCTTCGGGAGAGGGGAGCAAATGCATCGCCGTATGACCGCCTCCTTGAACAAAAGCAAAGAGGGGGTGATCATATTGGCAGCGGTCTCACGCTGTTCTTCCCGTCTCTTAGTGCGGTACAAACGGAGAGGGAGTCAGGGGTGAGGTCAGCCCTATATTTTAATATAATCGCCTGGCTCGCCGAGCAGTCTTCAATCTTCCTGTTTTGGCGGACGCAGCATCAGAGCACGGATCAGTTCAGGCGCGGGATGGTTTTCATGCAGCAGCGCGCGCAGCGCGAAACAGAGCGGCATGTCGACCCCGGCACGCTCCGCCAGCTCGCACAGCACATGCGTCGTGGGAACGCCTTCGGCGACCTGACCTAGTTCGATCAGAATATCGCCGAGCGTTCGTCCCTGACCGAGCGCGAAGCCGACCCGATAGTTCCGCGAAAGTCGGCTAGCGCCAGTCGCGATCAGGTCTCCGATGCCGGAAAGACCGAGAAATGTCGCCGAATCCGCGCCGAGCGCGGTGCCGAGTCGCATCGCTTCCGTCAAGCCGCGTGTCATCAGTGCGGCTTTCGAATTGTCGCCGTAGCCCAATCCATCGCTAACGCCCGCGCCGATCGCGATCGCGTTTTTGATTGCGCCGCCGAGTTCGACACCGATCACGTCCTGTCCGGTATAGACACGGAATGTCGGGAACGCCTGACGCGAAAATAGCCGCTGCACGGCATGTGCTGCGGCGATATTTACGGACGCAGCAACGCTTGCCGACGGCATTCCCTGCGCGATCTCGACAGCGAGATTCGGTCCCGACAGGGCGACGATACGCTCCGGACTGCCGACAATCTCTGCAAGCACCTGACTCATACGCAAGCCGGTGCGCTCCTCCAACCCTTTCGCCGCTGAAATCAAGAGAACT
>JBBQPY010000137.1:0-14521 GCA_038216735.1 Chthonomonadales bacterium | reverse complement strand
GTCTTGGCCGCTTCGACACAGGAAAAGGCGGAGGTCGCCGCCAGCAGAAACTGGATGTAGTCAACATCTGAGACTTTCGCCATATTTGCCATGGCAAAGTATGAACCAACTTGCTTGCAGGCGTCAACCGCGTAAGTCCTACAGAATACAAGTTACTTGAGAACATTTAGAAATTCCTGAATGCTGTCTGTGAATTTCCTTAGTGAAAGGTTAATCGTTCGCGGATTTGCCCGGACGTAATAAGCTGCCGTTACGGACACATCCAGCCCTGACGAAATGCACTAACCTCTTTGCTCCTCTACAAACCCTCACTCCGCTTATGACATACATAGCGAGCCGGACGAGTATCTTTCGATACCTGTCCGGCTCGCTATGTTTTTACGAGTCAGCCATCGAAATCGCTCTCAAGTTCGACAGCTTTCGCGCCGATAATGAGTAGGGACAATTCGCGTTTACGGGCACGCACGGCTTTCCAGCCATTGCTGACGCACTGTCCCGACACCCCGTTTGCCGTCGTCCTACGAGTCGGTTCATGTACGCTTCACCGTCCTTTCAATCGTTGTTTTGATGCTGGGTTCGCTGTTCGTTCTGAGTATCGAACGAGATATCGAACAAATCATCGCTTCAGTCGCTAATCATCGATTCTAGCATCGATTCAGTCATCGAACCAATTCTCGAACGAACAATCGACGCAGCATCTGCCTGCACACCTGCATCCAATGCCCGCGCCACAGCGATTATTGAATTCGTTGTATCGCGACCACAAAAGAGGAACTGCGTTGGCTGAAATTCTTTCCCAGTCTGAAATAGAAGCGCTGCTTGCGTCCCTCACCGGAGAAGCCGTAGATGCCGCACCTCCCACGCCTGTCAAGGGATCGCCCGGTCCAAGCGGCTTCGGCAGCGCTCCGCACTATAGCAACACGCCACAATATGGCGGTAAGCGCGATGCTAAAGGTACCATCGCCTACGAAATTTATGATTTCCGCCGACCCGACAAATTCGCAAAAGACCAGCTGCGAACGCTGCAAATGCTGCATGAGACCTTTGCGCGGCTCTATGCCTCCTCGCTGTCCGCCTACCTCCGCGTGCCGGTTCACGTAGACCTGGTCTCAGTCGAGCAGATACCCTACGATGAGTATATGCGCTCGCTGACCAGCAGTATCATCAATGTGTTCAGCATGGCGCCGCTCTCGGGTCAGGCGATCCTCGAAGTCGAGTTCAGTATCATTCTTTCGATGATCGACCGGCTGCTCGGCGGTCCCGGAAGCATGGTCAAAAGCTCAAGCATCCTGACTGATATCGAGAAGGCTCTGACCGAGAGCATCATCAACCGTGCCCTCAAAGAGTTTCTTGCTGCCTGGGAAGGCATTGCGCAGTTTACTCCCAAGCGCGAGGTAATGGAGACACAGTCGCAGTTTGTTCAGATCGTGCCGCCCAACGATGTCGTCGTTTCGATCCTTTTCGAGATCAAAGTCGGCGAGTTGCGGGGCGCAATGAGCATCTGTATTCCCTATCTGCTGCTCAAGCCGATCACCGCGAAACTCAGCGCGCAGCGATGGTTCGCGACAAATACCAAAAAGAGCTCCGGCAAACACGCGAGCGTTCTCGCTCGGCGTCTGGAAAGGACACTTCTCACCTGTGCCGTACGCCTCGGCAGCGCTGGAATGACTGTAGACGATCTTATCAAGCTGCAGGTCGGAGATGTGGTCACGCTCGATCGTGGACAGCATGAAGAGGTGGACGTGATGATCGGCAACTCCGTCAAATTCCATGCCAGACCAGGTATACGCGGCAAGAAGCTGGCGATCCACATCAGTCGCGTCAGCCAGGAGAACGATTCGAACGACTTCTCGCTGACCGCAGGGCGTCGCAAATCCTGATCCCGCCCGCACTGTCGTTATATTTTGCCAAAGTGTTGATTCGGCGGAATATTTTGGCTGCACCTCTGTACCCATATCCGCAGCCTGTCGTTTTTGGATTACTGTCATTTTTGGATTACTGTTAAGATCGATCGAATTTTTGGAGGACTTCCCCAATGCCGGATATTACGCCGAAAGAATCTGCCGCACTCAGTGACATTCTGTCGCAGCTCGCTCCTAACCTCGCTATCGCCCTCTCCGAACAGATCGGGCGAGAAGTGGTTCTCTCCATGCCGCAGATCGAAATCGTACCGCTCAAAGACGTGCTGAATCGCACTGCAAACGTGCTGCACTCGGTCTTCAGCTTCAGCCAACCGGTGACCGTCGAGAGCGTTGTATTCGTCAGCGTTGAGACAGCACGCATTTTCAGCGACCCGACGGAATCGCTTCCGGCAGGCGAAACGCCCTCGAGCTTTACCGATGTCGAGACTGAAAAACTCGCTGAGGTAATGGCAGGGTTGGTGCGTGGGATGGCGACCGCGCTGACGAACATCTCGCCCGATCCGGTCGACGTCGAGTCCTGTACCACACATGTCTCCGCGTTGGCACTGCCGCCTGCGTTTGCGCTGGAAGGCGAAGTCGTCGAGGCGGAGCTCGTGCTCGAATTGCCGGACAGCCATACCGCGACGATGACGTTCATATTCACACCGGAATTCACTGCCGCACTGACAGCCAGCATCGCTCCAGGTGAAAACGCTGGCGCTGACACTGGCCTGAGCGAGGACGATCTTGCTGCGATGCTCGGCGGGCTCAGCAGCCTCGGCGATCCAATTCCCACTCCTGTCGCCCACTCGATTCCCGCGGCGCCCTTTGCCTCGCTGAATGCGCCGATGCCCGAGCAGATACTGCCCCGCGGCATGGAGATGATACTCGATATTCCGCTCGATGTGACCGTGGAACTGGGCAGGGTGCGGATGCTGATCAAAGACGTTCTGGAACTCGCTTCCGGCTCGATCGTCGAACTCGATCGCGTCGCGGGTGAGCCGGTCGATCTGCTGGTCAACGGACGACTGGTCGCAAAAGGCGAGGTCGTCGTGATCGAGGACAACTTCGGTCTGCGCATCACCGAGATCGTCAGCCCGGCAGACCGCGTTGCAGGACTCGGAAGGCGGTAACTATGTTCTTTCAAAGAGGTCAGTCTCAAAATCCGCGCGGTCAAAATTCTATCTTTCAGAATGCGAACCGCAAGGAGCCGAATAGCCAGAGAGTGAGTAGCGCGGTAGGACGTAAGCGAAACTGCCTTACTGTTTCTGCTCTGGCACTCTCCGTGTTTGTGGCGACAGGTATGACGGGCATGCTGGCAGCTGGACTTCCCGCCGCAGCGCAGACATCGAACTCCAACAGCAAAGAACCTTCTGGTGGTAAAGAACATGGTAAAGAACATAAGGAAACTTCGCACAAAAGCAGTTCGCACAAATCTGACAGCTCGGGGCGGAATAAGACCGGACACTCCTCCGATGCCAGCACGGCCGGAAATGCCACGAAGGGAACTACTGCAGGCGTCAGCGCTCCAACTGCGGCCCCTGTTCAAAACCTGATTTTGGGGACGAAACCCGATCTAGCTGTGGAGCAGCCGAGTAAAACTCTCGACAGCCCGATGCAGGCTGTCGGCGGAGCCTGGAAAATGCTGGTTTATCTTCTTCCGATTCTCCTGATCGTGGTCGGAGGGCTCGCGCTTCTGCGCCGCTTCCACGAACGCAACGGCAGTCTGCCGCTGCCATTGCAGGCAATGGCGCGACGCATGAGCGGCGGCAAGACGCCAGGCGCGCCTGGCACTGTCGGTATCGCCTCCAATCACGCACGTGTTGGGACTTTCACTGCACTGCTCAGCAGTATTATCAAGCCGAATATTTCACGAGAACGCGCTGGAAGCAGCATTCGCGTACTGGAATCGACCCCGCTAAGCGGGGCGAACCTCCATCTGGTCGAAGTACGCGGCAGAGTGCTGTTGCTTGGGGTCACTGGAATGAATGTCAGCGTACTCACCGATTTCAAAAACAGTGAACTGCATGAGGTAACAGAGAGCAGCGGCACGGATCGGTTCCGAAATTTGCTACAGGCTGCCTCCCTCGACATGGACGATCTCGATTTTTCCGGCGAAGAGCTGCCTGCAGTCGCGGTCGTCGCGTCCATGGAAGACCATTTGCGTGAAACGAGCGAAGCGCTCGAACGGCGCGCACAGCGGCTGCGAACGACGCATGAAACCCAGCCCAATCGAGGGGCGGGGCAGGACGGAGAGCCCTATGTTTGAGCCGGTACGGCATCCCGAACTCACACAGAATCGCGAATCTCGCCGCCTGTGGCAGACAGATGAGATTTCCACAGTACAATCCACACCAAAGTCGACCAAAACAATCCCCTCTATATTCGGCGGAAAGTTCGGCGAAAAATCCGTCGGAGCGCTCCGTCACGGTGTACACTCTTCGTCGCTCGCCCTGACTCTGCTGCGCCGACCACGCGCCGTACTGCATGGTCTGCTGCACAATCGACTGCTCTGGCTCTCGCTGATCATCACGATTCTTGGCGCCGTTATGACTGCGATGCAGGCGCGGGCGCAGGGAGTCGGCGGCGTGGTGATGCCGAAGATCGAGCTCGGAGTCGGCACTTCGAAGAACCCCAAAGATGTTGCCGTCACGCTGCAAATCCTCTTTATGATGACGATTTTGACGCTCGCACCCTCCATTATGATCATGACGACGGCGTTCACACGCCTCGTAATCGTTTTCTCGATTCTGCGCAGCGCGCTCGGATCGCCGCAGATACCACCGAATCAGGTGCTGGTCGGACTGTCCGTTTTCCTGACGTTTTTTATCATGCAGCCCGTGTTCGGAAAGATCAACGACGAGGCGCTGCAGCCTTATTTCGCAAATAAAATCACGATCACGGAGGCGCTCGACAAAGCCGAGAAACCTCTGCATGGATTTATGGTACGGCAGACCTATACCAATGACCTGATCTTCTTCATCAATCTCTCGAAAGCGCCGCAACCACAGACGCAGGAGGATGTCGGGATGATGACGCTGATCCCGGCGTTCATCACGAGCGAACTGAAAACGGCATTCATCATCGGCTTCTATATCTATCTGCCGTTCCTGATTATCGACATGGTCGTTGCGTCGATCCTGATGAGTATGGGCATGATGATGCTGCCACCGACCGTGATCTCATTGCCTGCCAAACTCCTGTTGTTCGTGCTGGCGGACGGATGGACTCTGCTGATCGGTTCACTGGTACGCGGCTTCCGCTAGCATTTCTCGCATAGGTGCGCTGCTCGCCGCGCCCTCTTCGGACACGACAATTCCAATCTGCGGATCAAATAGGATCTGATGCTGAGCCATTTTTCGCGCAGGGCGTGGTCGACCGCACACTATCGCACTTCAGGGCTCACTTGCCAGCTTTTCACACCGCTGTTTGTAACTGCTCACGGATATTAAACGACATGACAGATAAAGATGTGCTGGATATCGCGCGCACCGCCCTGATCGTCGCGCTCAAACTCGCGCTGCCAGTGCTGCTGATGGGGCTGATTGCAGGCGTAATCGTCAGCATTTTTCAGGCAGTGACTCAGATTCAGGAATTCACGCTGACCTTCGTGCCGAAGCTGCTGGCAATTATACTCGCCCTGGCGATTTTCGGACCATGGATGCTTTCGACGATGGTCCATTTCACGCAATATACCTACAATCACATGACGCCTGTCACCAGATAATACCGATCACGAAACAATGGTTATATAACCAGAGCGATCCGTTAATCACTGGTTTCTGACAAGCTTTCATGAGAATTCAGGCGCTGTTTTGAGACCGATACGCTAGTTCCATTCTTCAAAACTCGACGTAACTGTTCCCCACCCCCAGCCCTCTTCTCCGTAAGGAGGGAATCAATACATCCTGTAAGATTTTACATGCCGGGCGAATCGGTGAGTGAATAGTTACAACTAGACTTACCTGGCTGATAGGCGGGCAACTTCTTTCATGAATATGAACCATGTCGCCGTCCACGATTTCTACACGTTCCTGCTCGTCTTTGCGCGTGTCGCAGGGGTGATGACAGCCGCGCCGATGTTCGGCAATCGGTCGATCCCAAAGACCGCCAAAGCGGGACTGACACTTTTCTTTTCTTTGGCGGTTGTGCCTCTCGTCTCATCGAAAACCGGGCCAATTCCCACACACCTCCTCGTGCTGGCAGGTGCGGTGCTAAAAGATGCCGTCTTCGGGCTCGCGCTCGGGTATCTCGCTCAGATGCTGTTTGCGGCGGTCGAACTGGCGGGCGCGCTGACCGACACGATGATGGGATTTGGCTTCGTCAATCTGATCAATCCCTTCGCCGAGCAACAGGCATCCATCATGGGAATGTTCCAGTATCAGCTGGCGATCGTGCTCTACCTGTTCGCTAACGGTCACCTCATGCTGCTCGGAACACTTGTGCGGAGTTTCGACGCGATGCCGCCGGGCGCGATCGTCGTTCAGGGCGGCATCAGCCTGATGGTGATTGCGATACTCAAAGCGATGTTCCTGCTCGGCATCCGGCTCGCGCTGCCCGCGATCGGGGTTCTGCTCGTCGTCGACATGGCATTCGGGATGGTGGCGAGGATGGTGCCACAGGTCAACGTATTCATTGTCGGAATGCCGGTCAAGATCATCGTCGGACTGATTACGGCTGCCTTTATCCTGCCGCTGACGGCGCTGATCGTAGGGCAGATCTTGTCTGGGACCGCAGTGGGAATGAACGCGCTGCTCGGGCAGTAGGAGACACTTATGGGTGGCGGCGGTGGCGAAGATAAAACCGAAACAGCGACCCCCCGCAAACGCAGCGAAGCGCGTAAACGGGGGCAGATCGCCAAATCTACAGAGATGTCCTCGATCGTCGTGCTGCTCGGGCTGCTGCTCGCGCTGCATAGTCTACTCGGTGGCGCCGGACATATCATGCAGGGACATCTGCATACCGTGCTCAGCCACCTCGATGAGGCGCAACTGTCACCCGCGATCGTCCTGCAGATGGGTAAAACCGCAATCGGTGTCGCAGCGCGGATGCTTGCTCCGCTGCTGTTGACGGCGATGGCGCTCGGAATTGCAGTGAATATGGCTCAGACCGGTCCCCTGCTGGCATGGGAGGGTATGAAGCCGAACTTCAATAAGATAAATCCTCTCGCCGGCTTCAAGCGGTTCGTCTCCCCTCGCTCCCTCGTCGAACTCGTGAAATCGATCTACAAAATCGGGCTGATCGGCTATATCACCTATGTGACGCTGCGAGGCAACTATCCGCAACTGCTGATATTGACACGTATGGATATGTCTGCGGCGATCTCGCTGGTCGCCGAAGTCGCCTACCAGATGATGGTTCGGATCGCGATTACGATGCTCGTGCTCGCCGCGCTCGACTACATCTACCAGCGGTACGCGCTCGAAAAATCGCTGAAGATGACGAAGCATGAAGTGAAGATGGAGTACAAACAGCAGGAAGGCAGCCCCATGGTCAAGCAGCGCGTACGGGCACGAATGCGCCAGCTCGCCAAAAAGCGTATGATGACCGATGTGCCGACCGCGGATGTGATCGTGACGAACCCGACACACTTTGCGGTGGCGCTGAAATACGACGGACTGCGGATGGCGGCGCCGATCGTGATCGCGAAGGGTCAGGATCTGATGGCGCTAAAAATACGAGAGCTGGCTATCGAGCACGATATCCCGATTATCGAGAACCCCCCGCTCGCGCGCGCCCTCTATAAGCAGACCTCGATTGGGCAGGAGATACCCGGCGACCTTTTCGAAGCGGTCGCCGAGGTAATGGCGTTCGTATATCAGATCAACGATCGCCGTCGTGAAAGGATGTCCTACGCGCCCCCGGCAGTGTGAGAGAGAGCAGATGCGTAGGGCTTATTGGCCCGGGGTCTGTCCCTTTTCCTTTTCGAGCTCTTTCGCTTTCTCAAAACCTTGTGGAGGAGCTCCCGCTGGGATCTGCTGGCCATTGTAGGTTGCAGCCGGAGCCGCAGGAGCGTCACTGGCAGCACTCGGGGTCGGCGTCGCCATTACCCGCATTCCGATCAGGACTACGACGACCAGCAACACCACAACACTTACCACAATCACGAGTGGATTGATCTCTTTTTTCACGTTTCACTCCTTCTGTATGCTTTAAACTGCTACCCGACAGTCTTTTCTGCTCACAGACTGTCTGCTCACTGACTGTCACCTCACTGCCTGAAAGACGGCGAAGAGATGCGCTCCTCAGCCCTCACCGAGGGTGCCTGCTTGCGTTTCACACGTTTGTCATACTCCGTCTGTGCCTGTCTTGCCCCGCTGATGTCTCCGGCCAGTTGCTTTGCCTCAGCAAGCCTTCGATAAGCGGCAGGAGAATCGGGAGCGAGCCGAATGGACTCCGTGAGTTCTTTTACCGCCTCCTGCGCTTTGCCCTCTTTCAGATACAACAATCCGTAGGCATAATAGAGAGGGGGAAGCGTACTCGGATCACGTTCCGCATTCAGCAGACGTCCCTCCAACTCCTGACGCAAATCCTCATTGAGCGAACCAGAAGGTGCAGATTCCAGCAGCAAAACGCTCAAGAGTATCTGTGAAAGCCCGTCTTCCGGGGAAATTGCACTGAGTTTGCGCGCTGTTTTTTCGGCCGAATTCTTTTCGCCGAGACCGAATTGCACAAGCAGCAGTTGACGAAGAAAGCGGGTGTTCTCTGGATCCATCTCCAGCGCTTTCAGAAGCGTTTGCTCAGAGATGTGTGGATCCTTCGCTGCCAGCGCCTGCCGAAACAGAACCTCAGCAGGTGCAGCGCTGACCGCGAGGCGCGCAGCCGCCGCCATGATATCCTTTTGATAGCGAGATCTCTGGTCGATGCGCGAGTCTTTCAGCAGATCGTAGTTTATCGCCGCTTCATGGAGCCGCCCCATGTGCAGTAAAATGTCCGCCAGCGTCTCGGTCGCTTCGACATTGTTATGCGTTTCCTGCGTAATGCGTCGCACGAGCGCCAGCGCCTGCTCCCGATAGCCTGCTTTATCCAGATCGCGGGCAGCGGCAATTAGAACGCGGGGCGAGTCCGGCTGCGCTTTTGCCACTGCCGCATTGTGCAGTAGACAGCCATCGACATTACCGGAAGCGGCGAAAAAAACCGCCAGATTTCGCTGAGCCTTGATGTCGCCGGGGTGAATGGCGACCGCGGATTCCAGATCCCGCTTTTTCTGCGTATAACGGGCATTTTGAGCGTAACGAGCCTGCCACTGACTGGCCAGAAGCGTATTTCCAAGCTGACTGTAAGCCGTCATCAAGTTCTGCGCGACAGTGGGATCGTTCGACTCGAGCGCAATCGCTGCATTCAGATAAGGCAGAGCATCCGCCGGTTTATTCTCCATTGTCAGGCACTGACCGAGCAGCGCATTGGCTGAGAACGAACCGGAATTCAGTGCCACAGATTTTCGCGCCTGCGTCTCTGCGCCTGAGAAATCTTGATTGGAGAGTAGAAAATGGGCGTACTGCTCGCGGCAATTCAGATCGTTGGGAGCCAGTGCAAGGGCGTGGTCGAACTCCTGACGCGCAGTTTCTTTGTTGTCCGAAGCCAATAATACCGCCAGCTGAAGATGTGAGCCTGACTGATTCGGGTCTAGCGCGAGCGTCTTTTCGAGCGCGGTCAGCGCCAGTTTCTTATTTCCCTGTTTGATATAGATAGGGGCGAGTATTGCCCAGGCTCGCGTATATTTGGGGTCGAGCGCGACCGTCTCCTCCAGCAGTTTTTGAGCCTGAATAATCTTGTCCTGCGTAACATAGTACCGTGCCACCAGAAAGTGCGCATCTGCTGAATTTGGGTTCGCCGCGAGGTATTGCTTCAGCTGCGCATATGCCTGTGTCGCCTGCCCTGTCCCGAGCATCGCTTTCGTCCACTCATCGCGCATCTGCGCGTCATTGGGTTCCAACCCTACGGCACGTTCAGCGAACGGCAGCGCAGCCGCGTACTGCCCTGTCGCATTTAGTTTACTGCTGAGGTGATACAGAAAAATGGGATCGTTGGCGTACTGTTCCTGGACACGAAGCTGCTCCGTCAGGGACATCCGTGCATAGCGCCAGTGTTTACCTGCAGTCGACGAGGAAGCAAGCGTAAACGCAAGATAGGCGAAGCCTGCGATCACAAAAAGTAGGGAAACAAGTGTCTTGTGTCGTCGCATAAAACAACCGTTTCGAAGACATCGCATCGAAAAAACTCGTCCCCTGCTTAAGTTTACGGGCGAAGACCCGGAAACCGAAATGCACAGGGGACGAGGGAGAGAAACTGTCAGTCGTGGTTGTGCCAGATATCCGCCTGGCTGCCGATGCGCGCGATATAGGAGCTAGATCGGACTGCTTTGGCATGTCCGTCGGCGAAAGCGGCATTTGCCGTACCCAGGTGGCGGAAGTGCGGGCGGCGCAGTTGGTTATGGTAGTCGCCGTTCGCATCGATGCCGGGGAGTGTAAGGTCCCAGCCAGGAGTTGAAGTAGCAACCCATTTGTCCGGCACCAGATCGAAGGGTCCGCAGGCGGTGTCCGAAAGGACGTTGGGGTCGACACAGGTAGCGTTGCCAGCGGTAAGGAAGTTCGGGTCCGACTTCGGATCGATTTGAGCGGCATCGGCAAAAGTCACCAGGTTTGCGGGTGTCTTGAGAGATGCCAGGGAAACACCTGGGAAGGTGTGCAGAGTGCCGAACGTCTGCCAGCCCGTCGTCGTCGCATTTTTGTTGTAGCCATAGGCGACAGAGTTGCTGACTGCATTGCCGTTCGTATCTTTTGTGAAGTGGATCGACGGACAGGTGAAGACATTCGCAATTCCGGTCAGCTCGCCATTGATGATGTTGCCGTTCGCGGGTCCCATTTTTTGTATATAGGGCTGCAGTGAAACCGTCCACATGTCACCGCCCCAGACACCGCCGTTTTGGTCCCAGGTATAGCCTAGTGGAAATGTCTCATCGTTGTCCTGTGTGTACATTGCGGAGGCGACACCGATCTGGCGCAGATTGCTCATACAGGAAATCGCACGCGCTTTTTCGCGCGCCTGCGCGAAAACGGGAAATAGAATTGCCGCGAGAATGGCTATTATGGCGATGACGACGAGCAGTTCAATCAACGTGAAGGCTGAAGTCCGCCTTCGAGTAGGAATAGGAATCATCTTTGTTCTCCCACAGCAGATTTACGAGTGATGCGGCGGCGCAAGGGTCGTGCCGTCGTGAAGTGTCACCGGAATCCGCTTTTGTGTGACCTTTTGGTCGGGGTGATGTATTTTAGCAATTAATAATTGGATTGCGGTTTCGGTCAGCAGATCGAAATCCACTGACACAGAGGCGGCTCGATGGCTTGTTGCCAGCGGCCATGCCAGACCATCGTAGCCTATAATGGAAAACTGAGCCGGAATGCGGATGCCGTGGCGCTCGCAGTTTTCGAGCAGATAATAGGCTTTGAAGTCGCGCCAGCAAAATACTGCGGTAGGCTGGACTGAACTGCCAGTTATATAGTCGAGTATCGTATCGGATCCGTCCGGATTCGACGGCACGACACAGTTTGGAACTCTCACCCCCTTTGCTTCCAAAAATTTGCGCAGCAGCGTGTTGCGCTCATGGGCATCTTTATTGATTTCGTGCGACTCCAACGGGATCAGAATACGGCGATGTCCGAGGTCGTAAAGCCTGTCGGCAATTTGCTGCATCCCCATCGCCACATCATCACGAACTGAGGAAATCACGCCTTCCTCATCCTCTGCGCCGAGCAATACTGTCGGAAGCCGAGAGGTTCTCAAATAAGGCAGCAGCGGATCGTCGGTAATCGGTCCGAAAAGCAGGACACCGTCTACAATGCCGCCGTTGAGATAGCGATACATTTCTTCAGGCGAGCGATTAAAGTCGCAGTTGATCAAAATGTCATAGCCGTGTCGGCCCGCCGCTTTTTCAATCGCGGTCGTAAGGCGATCCCGATAGAGATCGTTTGCCCGCCGGTTTCGAAAACCATCGAAGAAGGAGAGTATCTGCGTCGAGCCCTGCTGCATACTATGCACAAGGCGATTCGGCACATAATCCAGTCTTTTCGCAGCCTCTACGATACGCTGGCATGTCTCCTCGGAGATACGATGTCGGACCTTCTGACCTCCGAGCACCAGAGAGGCGGTCGTCGCAGAAGTTCCCGCCTGCGCGGCTACGTCATTGAGCGTCACGCGAGTTTTCTTCATCCCGAAAAAACCTCTGCCCTATTCGTTGTTAATACGGGGCTCATCGCGTCACATATGCCACTTACACACTGCTACAGCGGGCAGGAATTATTGCCAAAAATGGTTAAACTACTTTAGCTAATAGTATAATAGCGTCGCATCGGTTTGTCAAGGGGTTTGTGCATAAAAATTATAATCTGCTAAACTATTTTACCAATCAGACTACGCTCTCATTATCTCTCTGCTTAACAAGAGGCGTTTCGCACAGAATTGGCGGTTCGGACGGGAAGAACGCCGCCGATTCTAAAGCTGCTATGGAAATATGGAAAGGCTGTTTTAGCGTTGATGAAACGATATCTATGGGTGTATGTTTGCCCGATTACGGCAATGCTGTTCTTTCTGTCGGGATGCAGGCTATTTTCACCTACCAACGCGAGCGGAGCAAGGGTTTCCGCGTCTGGCGGAGCACCCAAAGCGAGCCTCTTCGATAATGTCGCGCAGCAATCGGGGCTAAACTATCGCTGGTCGATTGCTGGCAAACGCCCTCTCAATATCCTGCAAACGATCGGCAATGGCTGTGCCTTCCTCGACTACGATAACGATGGCAATCTCGATATTCTGCTCGTCGGTCCGAAGCTCGCGCTCTATCGCGGTGACGGAAAGGGACATTTTACGGATGTCACGCAGGCGATGGGATTGTCCGCTCTGAAGGGACAGTTTCTCGGGTGTGCAGTCGGCGATTACGACAACGATGGCTGGCCCGACCTCTACATTTCAGCCTACCGAGGCGGGGTTCTGCTGCATAACGAGGGCGGCAAGAGCTTCAGGGATGTTACCAAACAGGCGGGAATGGCTCCGCAGCCCTGGGGTACTTCCTGCACATTCGGGGATATCGACGGAGACGGGAAACTCGATCTGTATATATGTAATTACGCCGTTTTCGGTCCCGATACACTTCCTCAGCTCTGCAACTTTCACGGCATATTGAGCTCCTGTGGTCCACACTACTACGTGCCTGAAAAAGGGGTGCTCTATCACAACGAGGGCGGCGGCAAGTTTCGCAATGTAACTCAAAATTGGGGAGCGCAGAACGTTCATGGACGGGCACTCGGAGCTGCTTTCGTCGATTTCGACAGCAGCGGCAGGCAGAGCCTTGCGATTGCGAATGACGAGAATCCGGGTGATCTGCTCCAAAATACCGGGCACGGCTTCAAAAATGTCGGCGTCGAGTCGGGAACCGCTTACGACAGCGCGACCAATGTTCATGGCGGGATGGGATTGGATTGGGGCGACTTCAACAACGATGGAAAGTTCGATCTCGCCGTCGCCACTTTCTATGGCGAAGACAAGTGTGTCTATCGCAACGAGGGCAGCGGCATATTCACCGAAACCTGCCGTGCGCTCGGAATGTCGCAGCCATTGATGCCGTACGTGTCATTCGGAATTAAATTCATCGATTTCGATAACGATGGGTTTCTCGATTTGATCTTTGCCAACGGGCACGTCCAGGATAATATCGATCTTCTGGAAAAGACTACCTACCGCGAACCGCTGGCGCTGCTGCACAATAATGGCGGCAGATCGTTCGAAGACGTTTCCGCGCAGCTCGGAATCGCAACGCCGATCGTAGGTCGCGGTCTGGCGGTCGGGGATTTTGACAACGACGGCAAAATGGACGTTCTGGTTGTCGATAGCGAAGGGGTGCCGCTGCTGCTGCACAATCTGTCCGGGGCCGGAGAACACTGGCTGGGCGTAAAGCTAGTTGGCACACGATCGAATCGCGACGGGTATGGCGCGATCCTCACTGCCTCTGAGGGCGGGCGTCAGTGGAAACAACGCTGCGCCACCGATGGCTCGTATCTCTCTGCATCGGACGCGCGCGTACACTTCGGACTCGGCGATGTAAAATCTCTCGACACCCTGACTATACAGTGGCCGTCAGGGCATAAAGATGTTTTACGCAATGTTGCTGTGGATAAATATGTAACCGTGCGCGAGGGTAACTCGTCCGAACACTGATCTATGACTGGTTCAGCCCTTGGATTTCTGAATCTTTTTCAGCGCAGCGGGCGCGAACTACTCGAACCGGTCGTCGATCAGACTCGAAACTGCTCAAATAGAGTGTGCATCCGCATGAAGCAGGTAAGGCAATTCGGAGGATGCGGTCTCGTCCGGAGTCAGCTTCAGCGAACGCGAAGTGAGTGCGTATTGCTTGATGATTGGGATTGCTACCATCGTTGCACAGGGGAAGTTCCTTGCAGTACATTAGTCGTTAGTTTCACGAAGTTTTATCGTTTTGGATCGGGTAGAGCCGCTTGAGTTTGATCCGTGCGTCTTCGGCTCGAAACTGCCAATTCACGGTATGGGGACGCTGATTACGCTGGTATTCCCAGGCGGCCACTTCCGCGCGCAGCGTCTCGATATCCGCGACC
>JBBQPY010000136.1:0-14585 GCA_038216735.1 Chthonomonadales bacterium | reverse complement strand
GCGCACACGGGGCA
The DNA here is from genome assembly GCA_038216735.1 of Chthonomonadales bacterium. Taxonomy (GTDB): domain Bacteria; phylum Armatimonadota; class Chthonomonadetes; order Chthonomonadales; family Chthonomonadaceae; genus JBBQPY01. The sequence continues at coordinate 14,571 of JBBQPY010000136.1, read as the reverse complement.
CGAAGACGTTTTCTGCATCGTGAGCGGGTTGCTCAATTTGCGCGCCACCGGTAGGTTTGAGCTCGTGTAGCGATCTGCACAACCGAAGTTTTCTTCCTTCAAGAAACAGGAGTGTGCTCTTGAGGCGAAGCCGAAACTGTTATTTCGCAATTGATCTTAACAAGAATCGAAATATTTCCCTTGCAGCCCTTCCATTCATGTGAGAATCAGGAACATCTGATACACCCGAAGCATCGGAAAAGGGATCGGGCGCCGAGGTATGCTGAGGGATCAGGATGATAAATGGCTAAATATGAGCGGGCTGCGGTCGTTGATGACCGCGTCAAATCAGATAGGCTGGAAGCCGAGACGGTTCTGCCTCTAACACCAGTGCTTCCGGAAACAGAAGTTGGCGGTCGCTTTACTCCTGTCCTGCAGACCGCGGGGCAGATACATCGCGCTGTCTGGAAACTCGCGTGGCCGTCCGTGCTGACGATGCTGCTGCAGACCTTCAACGGGCTAATGGACACGCTTTTCGTCGGGCATCTTCCGAACGGCAAAGCGGCTCTTGCGGCGACCGGCATCGGCGGGCAGGTGCTCTTTCTGCTGATTTCACTTGCGATGGGCGTCTCTGTCGGAACGACAGCGCTGGTCTCCCGATTCACGGGCGCACAGGAGCCCGAAAATGCCGTGCTTGCGACCGGACAGTCCCTATCGCTCGGCGCCATACTCGGTCTCGCCTTCACGTTCGTGTTCTTCATCGGGCGCACGACGATCGTCGGCTGGATGTTCGCCGGTCAGGGGGATACCGAAGCGGCTGTGCTCTGCAATCAGTTTCTTCTGATCGTGATCTGCGGGACCGTGCCGCTGTTTTTGATCAACGTTTTGATGGGTGCGTTTCGCGGCATCGGCGATACGCGCACACCCATGCTGATCCAGATCGTCGTGATCGCGACCCATATCACCGGCAACTGGCTTTTAATCTACGGGCATTTAGGTCTGCCGCGACTCGGGGTTCGAGGCGCGGGCACAGCGCTGACACTCTCGATGTTTGTCGGCATGACGCTCTACCTGATCGCCCTGTATAAACATTCGCCACTGGCGCGCGGTCTGTCGATAGACCAGCTCAGGCTGCGTTCGGAATGGTGCTGGCGAATACTCAAAATAGGCATCCCAGCCTCATTTCAAGCCGTGATACGCAGCCTCGGAATGCTGTCTTTTACTGGAATGCTCGCACACACTGTCGAGGCATCTGCAAGCGTTGCGGCGATGAATGTTGGTTTGCGCGCCGAGGCGATCGCGTTTATGCCAGGATTTGGTTACAGTGTAGCCGCTGCTACGCTCGTCGGGCAGAGTCTTGGCGCAAACGACACCAAACGCGCTGAGCAGTGCGGCTGGGCAGCCACATGGCAGGGCGTTGCAGTCATGGCAGCAATGGCGGTGGTGTTCTTTTCCTTTGCGCATCCGCTCGCGCGGCTGTTTACCGGCGATCCGCTCGTGCAGCATCTCAGCGCATCTTACCTGCGGGTCAGCGCATTCGGCGAACCGTTTCTTGCGCTCGGAATGGTTCTGACTGGCGCGCTACAAGGCGCTGGCGATACCGTCCGTCCCACGTACATTACGATATTCACGATGTGGGTCGTGCGCGTGCCGCTCGGCTACTGGATGATGTTCAAGCTGAACATGCAGACGACCGGCGCCTGGTATGCGATGGCGCTCACGACGATCATCGGCGGTATCTTGACAGTGATGCTCTTCCGCTCCGGCAGGTGGAAACAGACCCGTGTGTAAAGCCGTTCGTACCCGCAAACGCGCGGCAATGGTGCGGATTGAAGCGATTCAGGCGAAGCAGTCACTCCTCCTTCTTTGCTTAGTCTTTCGGGCAGGATAAAGAATGCTAGCCAGTTGCCGCGCAGGATTATGGACGTGATGCCAAACGTGAACTCCCGAGCTCCGATTCCAAAATCACAGAAGTGGATACGGATAACGATCCTTGCGATCGGGATTTTCGTGACCGTCTGCTTCCTTGTCGGCGACCCCGTGATGCGCAGCTATCGCAAGCGCGATATGAAAGACGCTGTGGCACAGCAGGGAGCAGCAGAGGTCGTAACGGTCATTTTGCCTCGTATCAATGAGATGGGCGACCGCATTCCGCCGTTCGTCTCCGTTCGCTTTCGAGGCGGCATCTATACCGCGAGCAAGGCGTACAATACGGAACGCCTCACGCCAGGTAAACAGGCGCATATCCTGTATCGGGTCGGGAAAAGCGGCGAGGTAGTCGTCGATTCGGTCGATTCGCTGGAACCGTCAGCGAGTCCGTGAAGTTGGAATCGCGCAGCCTTGTTTCCCTTATCCCCCGCTCCCTCTCATAAGCTCGGGGATAGGGGAGTCCATGCCGCCTCTCCCTCACTTTTTGCGAGTGCAAGAAATCATCGGTGAGTCGAGAGCAGACACAAATCATTAACGAACGCGGAGTCGACGTTGCCGATTTATGAATATCGCTGTAGTGATTGCGGAACGAAGTTTCGCAAACTAGTCGGGATGATCGCGCAATCCGCGCCGCTGCAGTGCCCGCGTTGTTCCTCGGGGGATGCGCAGAGACTGATCAGTCGTTTTTCACGACTCCGCAGCGAGGATGAAAAGACCGATGCAATGACGGACGAAATGGAAGCGATGGGAAACGATGGCGACGATCCTGCCGCGATGCGCCGACTGATGAAAGAGATGGGCGACGAGATGGGCGAAGACCTCGGAGACGATTTCGAGCAGATGCTCGAAGAAGAGACTACTGGAGGATTTGACGACGCGAACACACCTGACAGTGATGGTTCCGATTAAGCAGCTTTGCACCTACCCGCCGACTCCCTCTTCCGAGGTTTAAGAGAGGGAGATTCGATGCACCAGTTCGGAAGCGGACGCGGCAAGCAGCGCCTGTAGTTCGTGCCCGCAGGACACTCGTACTTTCGAGCGACGGACTTCAGTCCGTTGTGTCCAGGCATACAACCCCTGGCGTAGGGTTTTGCATTTCCAGACCTGGTTCTCGACCACACGCATCTGCTATTCTCTGGCATTCCCTCGATTATCGAGGCATGAATCCCGAGGAGAGAGGTAGGTATGAGGTCAACCGCCTGTACGAGTTTTGAGGTATACTTCGCTGTCTTACAGGCTAATGCGCTCTCGAATCTATCGCGAATCGACATTGCATTTGACGCCGTACCCTAATTTGTGATAAACTTCACAGCATCACCAATCGTATTCATTCGTAACGACACTCCACTACGATTCCGAACACCCTTTCGACTTTACGAGGAACGCCGTGCTGAACAGCTACCTGCCAATCGTTGCGCTGATCGGGATCGCTGCCATAATCGCCTTTGCGATGGTAGGCGGGTCTTTCTTTCTCGGTCCGAAAAAACCAGGCGCGATCAAATCATCTCCCTACGAGTGCGGCATGACCCCCGTCGGGTCGGCGCGGGAGCGGTTCCCGATCAAGTTCTACCTAATCGCGATGCTGTTCATCATCTTCGACATCGAGACCATCTTTCTCTATCCATGGGCGGTCAATTATGGGCGACTCGGGCATTCGCTGAAGATTTTCAATTTCATCGAGATGGCGGTCTTCGTTCTGATTCTGTTCGTCGGCTATTTTTATATTCTGGGCAAAGGCGCATTGGACTGGGACGAGAGCGATCAGGCGAAAAACAAGGATGTGATGAGCGATGCCGTTCGGGCTCGCCGCGCCGCAATCACTTTCGGCAACGAGAGCTCCGGTCCCGCTGACATGAGCAAAACGCCGATCGGTCCGCGTTATCCTGGCTATGGCGCAAGTTCGCAGGAAGAGACGCAGCACGTCGGCGTCCAAATTCCCGACCAGCGCGAGCCGCATCGTATTGCGCCGTAGCCGCAAGCAGCGATATTCGAGAAGAGTCGAAAGAGAGCACAGATGCTGCCACCAACGTCCGCGCAAAACGCGCCCGAAAATGCTCCGCTCGAGCCCGAGGGCCCGATCGAGCGGCTCGAGATCACCAAAATCCGGACTGCATTCCCAGACGCGATACTGGGCGTCAACGAATTTCGCGGCGACACGAGGATCATGATCGCGCGCGAGTTCATCGTTGGCGTATGCCGCCTGATGCGTGACGATCCAGAGTTGCAGTACCACTATTTTTCCGAATGCTTCGGAGTCGATTATCTCGATAAGTTCGAAGATCATCGTTTCGAAGTTGTTTACAATCTATACTCACTGCCGTACACGAAAAACGGCGTCAAGATCGGCACCAATCAGCGCATTTTCCTGAAGGTTCCTGTTCCCGAAGACGATCCGATTGTCCCGAGCATCTGCGGAGTGTACATCGGGGCGAACTTCCCGGAGCGCGAAATCTTCGATATGTTCGGCGTACGGTTCAGTGACCATCCCGATCTGCGCCGTATTCTGATGTCGGAGGACTGGGTCGGGTATCCGCAGCGCAAAGACTTCCCGCTCGGCGGCGAACGCGTACGGTTTCCCGCAGGCAAGTTTGGTCCTTCGGTCGGCGAGGTGCAGGTAGCGCATCCCGGCGAGTCGTATTACGGCAAAACAGGTGATGTGCAGGGCGAGAGATTCAGCGGGCACGCGCGCACTCCGACACCCGATAAAGGTCCCGGAACGTTGCTGCCTCCTCCACAAAAACCCGGCGAGTAGTAGATGGGTTGCGAAAATGCAACTGCCCAATGCAGCTCAGCAGCTCGACGCATTTCTCCCCTCTCGATAACGAAAAATGGGTGGTAGGGACAGGGGCGAGGGCTGCGCGATGTGATACGGAACAACGAACATGGCAATCGATAGTACACGCCTTGCAGAACTGAATACGAGCAGCCTGAACGCGCAGGGGGTGCAGCTCGACGCCCTCGACGATACCACGATGGTCGTCAACATGGGTCCGCAGCACCCAAGCACACACGGCGTACTGCGCGTTGTGCTCGAACTCGATGGCGAGACGATCGTCCGGGCCACTCCACACATCGGTTACGTTCATACGGGCATTGAAAAAACGATCGAATACCAGACGTATATGAAGGCGGTTCCCCTCACGGACCGCATCGACTACGTCTCCGCGCTGATCAACAACGCCGCTTTTTCGCTTTCGACCGAGAAGCTGCTCGGAATCGAACCTCCGCCGCGCGGCAAAGCGCTGCGCGTAATGCTGATGGAGCTGCAGCGGATTGCGAGCCACCTGGTCTGGGTCGGAACCCACCTGCTCGATCTCGGCGCGCTGACGATCTATTTCTATGCCTTCAAGCAGCGCGAACTGATACTCGACCTCGTCGAGATGATGTCCGGTGCGCGCATGATGCCCTCCTGGATCGTACCGGGAGGACTGCGAGGCGATGCACCGGATGGATGGCTGGAGCGCGTCAAAAATTTCGTCGACGGCTTTCCACGCGGGCTCGATGAGATCGAAACCCTGCTCAACGCCAACCCGATCTATCGTGACCGTACACAGGGCATCGGTACGATCTCGATTGAAGAGTGTCTTGCGCTCGGAGTCAGCGGACCAACACTGCGCGCCGCCGGTGTCGATTATGATGTTCGCAAAGCCCTGCCTTACAGCGGCTACGAGCACTACGATTTTCATGTGCCAGTCGGCGAATTCAGCGACGTCTACGACCGCTATCGTGTCCGCATGGCGGAGATGTACCAGAGTCGTGAGATCATCAAACAGTGCCTCGAAACGCTTCCGACGGGACCGATAAACTCTGACGACCGCAAGGTCGTGCCGCCGCCACGCACCGAACTCGATAACAGCATGGAGTCGGTCATCCATCACTTCAAGCTCTGGACAGAAGGCTTTCATCCGCCGGTCGGAGAGGCGTTCGTTGCCCTCGAATCCCCGAAGGGCGAGATTGGCTTTAATATCGTCAGTGACGGCTCGAATCGTCCGTATCGCGCTCATCTGCGACCGCCGTGTTTTATGAACCTGCAGGCGCTGGCGAGTATGTGCGAGGGGCGCGTGATTGCGGATGTCGTTTCGGTCATCGGCAGCATCGACATCATCCTGGGCGAAATCGACCGGTAATCCGTGGGTTTCATACGGCTTTTTGCACTTGACAAAGGTGAATTCAATGTCTTCTTCAATTTCGATTGCGCTGGGACCGCGACAGCCGTTGCCGGAACCCGCAAAAGAGCAGCGGTTCTCCGCAGAGGCGATTGCCGAACTCGAAGAGATCGCCACGCACTATCCGGAGCGCAAAGCGGCGTGCCTTCCCGGTCTCTGGATCGCACAGCGCGAATACGGCGGCTTTCTGCCACCAGCGGCAATACAGGAAGTTGCGGATCGACTCGGACTGTCGTTTTCCGAGGTCGAGGGTGTCGCGACTTTCTATACGATGTACAATCTGCGACCGCGCGGTCGACACCACCTCGAAATCTGTACTTGCCTGACCTGCGCGGTACTCGGCGCGTACGACATCGTCCACAAACTCGAGCACGAACTGGGTGTCGGGATCGGACAGACGACCGCCGACGGCGAGTTCACGCTTGGCGAGGCGGAGTGCCTGAACTTCTGCGGTGCCGCGACGGTCGCACAGGTCGGCGATCACTATTTCACGAACCTGACCGCCGACAACGTGATGAACCTGATCGACGAACTGCGCGCGAGCGAAGCCTACACGCCGACCAAACTCGCCGACGCAATCGTGAAAATCCATATTCCCGGAAGCAGTAAAACCGGCGGCGGCAGCCGCACTGCCGATCAGCTGGAAGACCCTGCTGGTCCAATGCTTTGATTTCGAGAATTTCGCTTTAAGTCAACTTTTTCAGCCTCGACTCATAGCATGGGACTGAAGTTAGGGGCTTGATAGTCTCGTTTATTTTTGATTAAAAGGTTACCAAGATGGGAATCCTCAATCTCCTATTTGCAAATCGGAGCGTTCCAGGCATCAACAACCTGGATGTCTATCTGAACAATAATGGCTACAAGGGTCTGAAACGCGCCCTCACGATGGAGCCGCAGGCAGTAATCGAGGACGTCAAGCTCGCGGGTCTGCGCGGTCGCGGCGGCGCGGGCGTGCCAACCGGCGGACTCAAATGGAACGGAATGCCGAAGAACGCCGACAAGCCGCACTACATTATATGTAATGCGGATGAGGGCGAGCCCGGAACCTACAAAGACCGTGAACTGATGCTCAAAACCGCCTTCAGCGTGATCGAAGGCATGACGATCGCAGGCTATGCGACTTATAGCTCGGTCGGCTACATCTATATCCGTGGAGAGTATGTGGAACCCGCCTGGCAAATCCGCAAAGCTATCGATCAGGCGTATGCGCAGGGCTATCTCGGAAAAAACATCCTCGGCACGGGCTTCAACTACGACCTGTATATTCATCTCGGCGCAGGCAGCTACGAGTGCGGCGAAGAGTCCGCGCTGATGAGCAGCCTGATGGGGGAGCGTGGTAATCCGCGCCTGAAATTCCCGCACGCACCGTTCCCGGTCATCTCGGGCCTCTGGGGATTGCCGACGCTCGTCAACAATGTCGAGACCTACGCGGCGGCGACATGGATTCTGGCGAATGGCGGCGAGGAGTACGCGAAGTACGGCACCGAGAAGAGCAAGGGCACGAAAATCATGTCCGTCAGCGGCCATGTCGCAAAACCTGCCAACTACGAAGTCGAGATGGGTACACCGCTGCTCGAACTGATCGAACTGGCGGGCGGCGTGATCAACGGACGACTGAAAGCAGTAATCCCTGGCGGCTCATCGGTTCCGATCCTGCCAGCAGACAAGCTTGAAAAGGTCACGCTCGATTATGAGGGCTGCGGTGCGAATGGCACGCTGCTCGGCTCCGGTGGCTTTATGGTCTTCAACGATCTGACCGACATTGTGCTGCTGATGAAGCGCACCTCCGAGTTCTATATGCACGAATCCTGCGGCAAATGTACGCCCTGCCGTGAAGGCACGCGCTGGCTCTACAAAATTCTTGACCGGATCACGTCTGGCGGCGGACAGCCCGGCGACATCGATATGCTGCTCGACGTCTGCAGCCAGATCGACGGACGCTCCTACTGCGGACTTGGCGATGCTGCCTGCTGGCCGATCGTCGCCGCGATCAAGTCGTTCCGCCCCGAGTTCGAGTACTGGATTGCGAACAAACGCTCGCCGATCGGTGACCGCAGCGTTCCTCCGACGCCACACGTCCTGAATCCGCTGCTCTCGCTGACAGCCGTGTGACAACAGACACGTGGATTTACTACGAAGCAGTGGGACAATTTATCTTCTCGAGTTGAGAGGATCGTGTCTGAAGTAGCGCGGCAAGCAGCGCCCCTACAGTTCGTGTCCGAAGGACACTTGGCGGAACGTCCGCAGCGACGGAGTTCAGTTGTGTCTATTCGGTCAGGCTGCGCCGCTGAGAACAGTAAAAAAGCATCGGTGCGAAGGAGTGCGTGTTGAGACACCAGTGGCTGTACCTCAGCAAAACGGATATCGAGACCGAGCGTCTGCAGTGCGAGCAAGAGGGGCGCGACCTCAGAAGCGTCGAAGATCGGTTCGCTCGCGTTTTGAGCCTCGACCTCGAAGACGAGACGAATCAGCCCGAAGCGGAAAAACTGCTCGACGCGACGATTACACTGCCAATCAAACCGGATTTCGCTTTCATCGAACCCTCGGATCTTGCAGGTATTCGCGCCGCGCGTCCTGACAATGGGCCGAAACTGCCGCGACTTTCGCTCAGCGATGCCGACCTCGAGGACAAAGTATATGGTGCGTGGACGGGACGCTGTGTCGGCTGTCTGCTCGGGAAACCGACTGAAGGCTGGCGGCGTCCTAAGATGCTGGGGTATCTGAAAGACCTGAACCGGTATCCACTGTCAGACTTCCTGCGGCTCGATATCGCGACGCCGGAAGTCCGAGCAAAATACGATCTGGAGAAAGAGGAATGGCTCACCAAATTCTTCATTGACCGTATCGATTCGATGCCCGAAGACGATGACACCAACTACACGACGACCGGTCTGGCGATCCTGAAGAAGCATGGCGCAGACTTCACGACGGCCGATGTCGCGCGGTTCTGGCAGAGCGATATACCGCTTCTGCACACCTGCACAGCGGAGCGCGTCGCCTACCGAAACTTCAACGAAGGCATTCAGCCTCCGGAGACGGCCGCGTTCCGTAATCCCTACCGCGAGTGGATCGGAGCGCAGATACGCGCAGATTTCTGGGGCTACGCTGCCGCTGGAAATCCGGAACTAGCCGCCGATTTTGCCTATCGCGACGCCAGTCTTTCACACGTCAAAAATGGTATCTACGGCGAAATGTGGGTCGCGGCAATGATCGCGGCAGCGTTCGTTTCCGACGACATACCAACGATTATCCGCGCAGGACTCGCGCAGATACCGCAGCAGTGCCGCCTCGCTTCGGCGATCGAAGATATACTCGAATGGCACGAAGTCGAAGTTGATTATGATACGAGCGTCTACAGAATTCACGAAATCTGGAACGAGAATCGCTGGTACGACTGGACGCACACGATCTCGAACGCGATGATCGTCGCCACGGGACTGTTGTGGGGCGAGGGCGACTACGCAAAAAGCATCTGCCGTGCGGTTCAGCCCTGTTTCGATACCGATTGCAATGGAGCAACTGTCGGCTCCATCCTGGGTATTTTGCACGGTCGCAAAGCCCTGCCCCCGCACTGGGTAGACCCGATCCACGACACGCTGCACACTGGTGTCGCCGGGTACGAGATCGTCAAACTGGCTGACATCACGCGCGATAGTCTGAGCATAATCGAAAAGGTTCACGCGCAGTATCGCGGCTGATCCTGTCTAAACAAAGCATAAATACGGTACACTCATAGCCGGTCGATGTGTTAGAATTGTGTTGAAAATGCGTTAAAAGAGGTTTCAAAGGTCGCGTCATCATGTCCGAAAGTAAACTGACACTAACCGAAGCATCGCTGAATACGCTCTCTGCCGATCTGGTAAATATCAAGATCAATGGCACCGCTTTGCAGGTGCCGAAGGGCGAGAATATCATCGAATCGGCGAAAAGGCTGCAGCTCGACATCCCATTTTTCTGCTATCACCCGCGCCTCTCGAAAGGCGATGCCGCGAACTGCCGAATGTGTCTTGTCGAAGTAGCGACTACCGCGCCCGACGGCTCCGTGCGCAAAATGCCGAAACCGCAAACGGCATGTACGCTGCCGGCCTCCGAAGGCATGGTCATCGAAACGGAAACGCCCGGTATCATCAAAGACCGCAAGGGTGTGCTCGAGTTCTTGCTGATCAATCACCCGCTCGACTGTCCTGTCTGCGATCGCGGAGGTGAATGTCCGCTTCAGAACAACACGCTCTTCTATGGCGCCTCCACGACGCGCTTTATCGAGGAGAAACGGCACTACCCAAAAGCCTATCCGCTCTCAGAATATGTCGTTTTCGACCGCGAGCGCTGCATTCAGTGCGCGCGCTGCACCCGCTTCACGGAAGACATCAGCGGTGATTCGCAGCTGGCGTTCCTGAAACGCGGCTCGGATATCGAGGTCGGGACGTTCGCGCAGACCAAATACCAGAGCAAGTTCAGCGGCAACGTGATCGAACTCTGCCCGGTCGGTGCACTGCTCTCTCGCCCCTACCGGTTCAAAGCGCGCCCGTGGGATCTGCTGACGCAGCCATCTATCTGCTCGAAATGTTCCAACGGCTGTAACATCAAAATCGACTATCGTATGGATCAGCTCGTGCGCGTGAATGCCCGCCTCAACGAAGCCGTCAATGAGGAATGGACGTGCGATAAAGGCAAGTTCGGACACGACTATGTCTCGTCCGCTACCCGGCTGCAAACCCCAATGCTGCGCCAGAACGGGCAGTTCGTTCCTGTCGACTGGGGAACCGCCTACAGGCTGATTCTCGAAAAAGCGAAGGCGTCGAACGGGCGAGTAGGGGGCATCGGCGGCGCACGGCTGACCAACGAGGACAACTACGCCTTCCAGAAACTCTTCCGTGAGACGCTGATGTCGAACAATATCGACTCGCGCACCGGACGACATCAGGGCTCGACGAACGCTCCAATCTTCGCGCGATTCGGTTTTCATGGCATGGGCAACAGCATCGAAGACCTCGAAAAAATGAAGTCGATTTTCGTGCTCGGCTCCGATCTCGTTGATGAGCAGCCGATACTGTTCCTTCGCATCCGCAAAGCGTGGCGGTTCAGAGGCGCGGCGGTGGTCAACGCGGTCACGCGGGTCGAGACAGACACAGTGCGCGTCGGCGATTTTGCCGCTGTCGAGATGATCTATCGACCCGGAACCGAAATCGCGCTGCTGAACGGTCTGCTGCATGTGATGTTCGCGGAAAACCTGCTTCCCGAACAGCCGACACTCGATCTCAGCTCGCTCAAGAATGCGGTTTCGGAATGGACTCCGGAAAAAACAGGAACCGAAACAGGCGTTCCCGCAACACAAATTACCGCCGCCGCCCGCCTGATGGCGCGTGGTCCAATGGCGGTTGTGGTCGGCAAAACAGTAACCGATCATCCCTATTATGAGGACATCGTCGCCGCGCTCGGCAATCTGCTCGTAGCCGCCGGAAGTCAGGGGAACTTGAATGTGCCAGGCCTGGAATGCAACACGCAGGGCGCAATGGATATGGGAGTGCTGCCCGATGTGGCGCCTGGCTATCTTCCTGTTTCGAAGTCTGGTCTGAATACGAACCAGATGCTGGAAGAGGCTGCGAACGGTAAACTCGATATGCTCTGGATTGTCGGCGCCGATCTCGCTGCCAAATACCATGACCAGCCGTTGGTAGAACGCGCCCTGGAAGCCTGCCCATTCGTCGTGGTCAATGAACTCACAATGACGGAGACGGCGCTGCGAGCCGATCTCGTGCTGCCAGTCGCCAGCCTCGCCGAAAAAGATGGGACGTATACGAACTGCGAACGGCGCGTGCAGCGCATCCATCGAGCCTTCGCTATCGGGCCCGAGGTCAAGACCGACTGGCTGGTTTTCACCGAAGTCGCGACGCAGCTTGCGGGTGGCGCACCGTACTTTTCAGCGCGGGATATTCTGCGCGACATCGCAGCGAATGTGCCGATGTATGCTAACATCACGCTCAAATCGCTCGACGAAGGCGGAGTTCGCTGGAGCTATCCGGAGGGCGGCGGCAAACCCGATGCAGTCGTTAACGTTTCTTATAACGCATCTGCCCGACAAAGCGAAGCAAGTATCGCCTAACTGTTATCGCTTCACTGTATCACAGGATAGCCAGGAGCCAGGTATTGTTCGAATCGCTGTTCAATGCGTTCATACTGCCGGAAAATGTCACGTGGTTCGGTCAGAATCTGCATCTGCCGAGCTTCGTGCCGTACCTTGCGATCGCCGGAACGCTCGGGTTCATCCTCGGCATCCTACCGATGCTGATCTGGATCGAGCGCGTCGTGATCGCGCTGATGCAGGATCGCATCGGGCCGAACCGAGTCGGACCACGCGGCTTATTGCAGGCGGCGGCGGATGTCCTGAAGCTGTTTTTCAAGGAAGACTTCCTTCCGAAGAGCGTCGATATCCGGCTATATTATCTCGCGCCTTTCCTGACGATGCTGATCGCGCTGTCGGCGGGAGCGGTTCTCCCTGCTCAAAATCTTACCTTCCGACACGGCGATGGCACACTGTTCCGAGTTCCGGTTACCGTCGGTGATGTCAACGTAGGGCTACTCTATATTCTGGCGATGTCATCGCTCGGCGTCTACGGAATCGTACTCGCAGGCTGGGCTTCCAACAACAAATACTCTCTGATCGGCGGGCTGCGCGCCTCCGCACAGCTCATTAGCTATGAACTCTCGATGGGCATGGCGATCCTGTGCGTCGTCGTGCTTGCTGGCTCGCTGAAACTCAGCGACATCGTCGAGGCGCAGAACCAGCTTCCATTCGGCATCAAAGCCGCTCCAGAGTTCCTGCGCGGCAGCGTTTTCTCATGGTTCTGGCTGCAGAGCCTCATCATTCCTGTGATCCTCTACACGATATCGATGATCGCCGAAACCAACCGCGCGCCATTCGACCTGCCGGAAGCGGAATCAGAACTCGTTGCCGGGTTCCATACCGAATACTCATCGATGAAATTCGCGACCTTTTTTGCAGGCGAGTACGTGAATATGCTGGTCGTGTCCGCACTGAACGCAGCGCTGTTCTGGGGCGGTTCGCTTCCGCCGCTAAACCTTGCGATACTGCACATCGTGCCCGGTTTCGTCTGGTACATACTCAAGATCATGATGGGCATTTTCCTGTACACCTGGCTGCGTGCGACCCTGCCGCGATTGCGCTATGACGCGCTGATGAACCTCGGCTGGAAGAAAATGCTGCCGCTCGGTCTGTTCTGGCTGTTCCTGCTGTCGGGATATAGTCTGATACGCGACACGATCGCCGAGCGCAGAGATTCGCCGCTGCTGCCCACGACTACGCGCTACCTTGTTTCTCCCGACACAGCGACGGATAGAAGAACTGCACCTCTATCAAATGAGCGAACCCACGCGACAGATACCAGTGGAAGCGATGTGCGTGCGCGATCGTCTGGCACCTCAGTGTCGCCCGGCGGCTCGATGCCAAGTCTCGCTCCGCCAGAAGAAAAGCCGAAGGATATACCGATCCCATGACCCCTCAACTCGCCTTATTCTGGCTTTTGGCGATCATTTCGGTGGCTGCCTCGCTCGTGATGGTGCGCTCGCGCAACCCGATCCGCAGCGCACTATGTCTGGTTGCGACTTTTCTATGCATCGCGGTTTTCTATATTACGCTCTCCGCGCAGTTCATCGCCGCCGTGCAGATCATTGTCTACGCGGGCGCGATCATGGTGCTTTTCCTGTTCGTGATCATGCTGCTCAATATGGGCGCGGGGCAGGAGATGCGCGACAAAGGAACCTTGCAGACACCGATCGCCGTTGGTCTCGGGGTGAGTTTTCTGGTCGCGCTGCTCTTCTCACAGCGAATCGTCACTTTGCCCAGAACGAATGTTTCGCCCGAACTGGTCGACCGCATGGGCGAAGTACAAACCGTCGGCGCAAACCTGTACAGTCCGGCACAGCCCTGGCTGTTTCCCTTCGAAATTACATCGATTCTACTGCTCGTTGCCGTGATCGGCGCAATCATAATGGCGAAACGCCGCATCTGATCGTCTCTGGAGATTTGTCGTATGGTTCCGACCTCCTACTATCTGGTTTTGTCAGCGATCCTGTTCACGATCGGCGTCGTCGGCGTGACCGTCAAGCGCAACCCGATCCAGATTTTCATGTGTATCGAACTGATGCTGAACGCCGTGAATCTTTCATTCGTCGCACTCGGTCGCCATTTCGGACAGGTCAACGGGCAGATGTACGTGATCTTCGCGCTGGCGGTCGCGGCGGCGGAAGTTGCCGTTGGGCTCGGAATTATCGTCGCGATCTTCCGTACCAAAGAGACGATTAACATCGACGAAGTCAACCTGATGAAATACTAATGGGGCCTTGTGCTATTTAGAGTGCCCTCGGAAATTTCATTTACTGTCAATAGCTGGTATTTTGAGCACAGGACTTCAAAGCCAGGCTAAAAGATCTGCAACTTAATAATGAGAATGCCTGGCAGGCTGCTTAGCCTGCCGTG
>JBBQPY010000135.1:0-14797 GCA_038216735.1 Chthonomonadales bacterium | reverse complement strand
CCGACATAGACAAGTTGCAACGAAAATGGGCCTCTACAGTGCCCTGTGCGGCCACTCTGGAAATTTACGTGACTGAAATGTCACCAAAAAATCGGTCATTCGGTTCAAAACGACGCAGACGCTTATTTCGCAATCGGTCTTAAGAAGTAATCCGACTACCCTCACCCCCAACCCATCTCTCGTAGATTCGGGAGAGGGGATTGTATGCGGACACTCCGTTTATAAGCAAGGAATTTGTGTACCAGTAAGTAATTGCGTGTTGTGAAGAATTACAAAACAAAATCGTTGCGAATGACGGAGGAAAGTTCGATCCGTATTGTGTAACTGTGTAGGAGCGCTTAGAGCGCGCCTACACAGTTTTTTGTCACACAGCAGCACGGAGAAGTATGAGAAAAATTACAACGTCGTTGATCCAGGGTTACGCGTTGCATCGTCCACAAACAGGGCGATCGCAGGCACACTCCGGCGTACACCCACTCTCACCACTCACGCATCAGACACAGCGTTTTGAGCCACTACCCGCACCACTCGGTCTGCCGCCGTATCATTACCCGCTCGAAACGGCGTTGCCCGGAATTGGTGCGCTAGCGGTACAGCACGGTAAAATTGTCTTTCACATCGTTGGTGATACTGGCGGCATCAAAGACCCGCATTTTCAAATCGGTGTGGCGGATGCAATGGAAAAAGACCTGACGCTTCCGGCAAACCAGGCTCCCTCGTTTTTCTATCACCTGGGCGATGTCGTCTACTTCAACGGCGAAATCACCGAGTACTATCCACAGTTCTACGAGCCGTACAAGTTCTACACCGCGCCGATCATTTCGATTCCGGGCAACCATGATGGCGCGCCGATCGATGCATCCCAAACCTCATTGGATGGCTGGGTGCGCTACTTCATGACCGATGTTCCGCATATCAATCCCGAATCACAGGATGCTCAGCGCGTTACGATGTCGCTGCCGAATGTCTATTTTACGCTCGACGCGCCGTTCGTCACTATTGTGGGGATGTATACGAACGTTCCGGAGCATGGCTCGATAGACTCCGTGCAGCAGCAGTGGCTGACCCACGAACTCGCGACTGCCCCGAAGGATAAGGCGCTGATCGTCGCGATGCACCATCCGATCTACTCGTTCGATAACCATCACAGCGGCAGTCCCAATATGGCGGACGCTCTTCAGCACGCGATCAACGACTCCCGACGTGTGCCGAATATCGTGTTCGCCGCGCACGTCCACGACTATCAGCGGATCGAAAAACCGATTATCACGGGGTCGGTGACGCCATTCATCGTCGCGGGCGGGGGCGGCTACCACAACCTGCATCAGGTCACGGTTCCTGCAGGAACGACCGATCCTGCTACGAATGCGACGCTCAAATTCGGGGACTCCGCGCATCACGGCTATCTGACCTTGACCGTGGATGCGGCAAATATCTCCGGCACGTACACGACGACCGATCCTCCGACATCGCCGCCAACAACGGATGTGGACACATTCCAGTACCAGGCGGTTGCCCAGTTCCTCCCCAATAGTGTAGTTGTCAGTCTGTAGCATCCAAAAGCAAACAAGCCAAAAGCCGCTCGATTTCATCGAGCGGCTTTATCTTCGACGTTTATACGGAGGCTCGCTATCTTTGCTCTGCGCTTCGAATACACCGAACGAAGTAGGTATGCGCTGATCACTCAGGGCGCAGCAGGAAAGCGCGCTTGTCACCATAATAGGATCCGATGCCGGTAATCCAGCCCTTATCGTTGATGCCGTGCGCCTCGATTAAGCCAGTGAAAGTACCGGGGTTTGCAAGAGCGTCTGGATCGAGCATCCTGCCATTCGAGTAAAGGAATACGTGCTGTCCGTTAGTCGCTGTGTCGGAGAACCCTACGACCTGACCATGGGAGTTTATGCCCAGTCCTACCGTAACTTTGCCGCCCAGCGTGCCAAGCTTATGCGAACCGAAACGGTCGATCAGAGCGCAGTAACCCTTCTTATCGCCATAGAAAGTCGAAGACAGTATAATCTGACCACTCGCATTGATTCCGCCCGGTAGACTCACCGTCGCAGCCTTCGCACTGATATCGCGCATCTTGCCGTTCTCATAGAGGAAAGCATGAACGGCGACATTGCCTTTCGTGTCGGAATATCCCACGATCTGCCCCGCATCATTGATTGCCTGAGCATAACTGTTTCTGCCGCCGAGTGTGCCAAGCGCGTGCATTCCTGAACTGTTGTAGAGAAAAGCCCGATGGGTATTCATCTGTCTCAGTTCCGAATTTCCAACGATCATACCACTGTTATTGATACCATAGCCGATGCTGGATTTGCCGCCCAACGTGCCGAGATCGCGCATCTTTTTGCCATCGTAGAAAAAGGCGTGAGCCATTTTGTCGTCTTTGAGCATCGCAGTACCCGACACCTGCCCTTTATCGTTCAGGCAGGAGCCGCTGCTGCCCGTGCCTCCCAGCGTACCGAGGTCACGTATGCCCTTTACATCCCAGAGCATCGCATGGTTGACACGGTCACCACGCAGGGCTGAAAAGCCTACGACCTGCCCGCTGTTATTAATAGCAAGTCCAACACTGGTCTTTCCTCCCAGCGTGCTGAGATTGAATATCCTATATTTCGTTGGTGTGCGAACGTTCTGACGCGGCTGGGCTGCGCCCGATGCGAGAGCGAGCGGTAACAGAGCGGTAAGGCAAAGAGTTCGGCGAACGCTGTTCATCAGTGTAGTTCCTCAGGCATGAGTGATCGGTTGACAGAATTGTTAACAAGCATACCACCTTCCGAGGGCACAAACCAGCACGCGCCGACAAACAATTCGACCCTTCCGCTCCGGCCGTGTAACCTTCGTAGTCGTGCGCCCGTCCAAACCACGTTGCTGCGGATACCAGCCAGACTTTTCCGACTGCAAACCAAGTACACTATAACGGAACTGAACATCCCAACTGGTTCGGAAACCCACGGAGATACTCTCGATTATGCCGCCGATCACCCGCCCCGCTCTTTTAGCACGCACCCTGCGCCGCTTCGCTTCCCTGCTTGCCGTCGTCGCAGTCGCCGCACTGATCGGCTTGCCGACCTTCGCGCGACAGACGCCTCCCGAACTGGTGAAAAAGGGCGACTCGCTGTGGCTGGAACAGTCTTACGAACTCGCGCTGGAAGCTTATCGCAGTGCGCTGACGGGCGATCCTAATCTTCCGAACCGCGCAGAGATCGACTATCGAATCGCAGTCGGGCTGGAGCGAACGAACAAGTGGGATGAAGCGATCGCGGCATTCGATGCCTATGTCCTGAAGTATAAAGACACACTCTGGGAAGCGAGGGCACAGGTTTGGCGTGGGCGACTGTACGCGCGTATCGATCACATGGGGTACAAAGTCGGTAAAAAAATAACCCGTGGAGGAGCAGTTCCGAAATCAGTAGGCGGAGACGCCCCAACCTATATGAATTTTCAGGCCGAAGATGCGAGCGAAGCCAGGCTATCTTTTATCAGAGCAAGGATACTGTTCGATCGATTCCACAGCTCCGCCCTGCCTCTGAATGAAAGTACGGACATCACCCGCGAGGAGATCACGCTCGATTTCGATCTCGCCAATATTTTCAGCAATGAGTACTCGCTTTCAGGCGCTTATAATGGCTATGACTGGACGATCGATACGACAAAACCGTTCGATATAAACGCCCCAACTCCCAAAAAAGTTATGTATCTCTATGCGCAGATAGCGGCGCTCGATGCAGCTTTGCCCGAAACCAATCATCATAACACGGTCCTGGCAGAGTTTGGAAAAGCGGTCTACATTCTGCAGCTTCGGAGTTCCAATGGCTACTCTCCGTACGGCGGATATTTTGGGGTGTACAACCAATTGGGTGGTCGCTCACAGCGCGGTGGAAGAAGAAATCTGCGTATCCAGCGCCCACTGCCGATCCAGTACATCTATATCCCTTATCTCAGCATCGATCCGATAAAAGTGCTCCAGGATATCCTCGATAAGTACCCGGACGACCGTGAGGCAGATCGTCTCGCGTATACGATTGCGCTCTGGACGCTGCAGAAAGGCGAAGTTCAAGGTGCGATTGCAAGGTTTATGCGGGTCAAGATCAACTATCCCAACAGCCGCTGGGTGATCGATGCAGCCAGTCAGCTCGACAATCTTCTGCGCCCATCTATCACTATTGGCACGACCAGTGTAACGCGACCCGGTCAGCGCGCCACGATCAATATCATCTCACGCAATGTGCGTCGAGTTCACTTGACAGCCTATCGAGTCCATCTGGAAAAGATTTTCGGACATGCCGAATACCATGTTCCTAACGATGGCGCGGTGTTTAGACCATCTTTCGACCAGTTCGACAAACATTTCGATCCGCATAACGTTGAACGCGACTACGGGCGCGAGCGAATAGCCGAGTGGAGCGCGACGACGAGCGACGACGGTAATCACCGCTCCGTCAATGATAACATCACGACACCTCTCGATACTCTCGGGGCGTACGTTGTCGTTGCGGACGCGGGTGAACACCATGAACTAAAATACAGCACACTCGTGCTCATCAGCGATCTCGTGCTCGTCAATAAAGTCGATAAGAGTTCGCTGCTCGTTTTCGCCGCCGATTCGTCTACCGGTAAGCCTGTCGAAGATGTCAACCTGACTATATGGCAGCCGACACAGCGACAGAGTGCCAGCCAGAATTCCTTGCAGCGTGAAGCGATCTATACGTCCGGCACAACCGATGGCGAAGGAATCTTTACACAGCCTCTGCCGGCAATGACCGATGTGTCCGATGATACCAACATTTTCCGTTCGGCACAGGTATTCGCGTTTGCGGGTGAAAATCGCTATGCCGTTACAAATCGCCCGGAATTCAATTCCTATGAAGCCCTGACAGGAGAACGTGCCGTCAAAGCTTATGTCACGACGGATCGACCGCTCTACCGACCCAATCAGCAGGTGAAATACCATCTCGTAATGACCGACGGCATTGTCGGACGCTATCGACGCTCCGCTGGTAAAAAGGTACACATCGAGATCCTGGGACCGAAAGGCAAGATGCTTGCTCGAGAAGCCCAGATGGGCGAATTCGGCTCATTCAGCGATACGTTTGCTCTGCCCACAGGCGCAGACCTGGGCGAATACACCGTGGTCGTCTCAAATCCACGTGCGGCAGGGCAGGGGCAGGCCTTTGAGTATGGTCGCGCCGGCTTTCGCGTTGAGGAGTATAAAAAGCCGGAGTATGCCGTCACCATTTCCCCGGATAAAACGGAAGTGCGCGTCGGAGAAACGCTCAAAGCGACGATTGGAGCGCGTTACTTCTTTGGCGCGCCGGTTGCCAACGCGAAAGTGCACTACCGAGTTTTCCGCACCCCCTATATTCATCCGCTTCCATTCCGTCCACGCCTCGACTGGTACGATGAGAACAGTAGTTCCTCTGGCTATATGCCCCAGAACGGTGGACGTTATGGACAGCAGCCCGACACAAGTTACTGGGGCAATCCGAACGCAGCGTATCGCGAAGGCAATATCGTTACCGATGCGAAAGGTGAAGCGCATCTCAATTTCCCGACCGACGCCCCGAAGCCGCCGAAAGGTTACAAAATTCGCTCGTTCGTCCCGGCGGATCAAAGCTTCACGATCACTGCTGAGGTGGTGGATGACTCGCGTCGTGAGGTCACCGGCGCAGGCACCGCGAAAGCGGCCGCGATGCAGTTCCGCGCCTATCTTAAAAACGATAAACAGTATGTGCTGCCAGGGGACCCGTTGATTACCGAAGTGCGAACCCGTGACGCCGGGGATATGCCGATCGCAGTGAAAGGGGAAATCACCTACTATCGAATTATTCCGGCAGTGCCGGAACAGAGGGCAATCGAGCCGAAAACGGGCAAATCGATCGTTGTCGTTCCGTTCCAGCCGCAGCGAGAAGAGCGTGCCGGGCGTACTGCTGTCGCGACTGATAAGAAAGACGAGGGCGCGGGTGTCGCCGTATGGCATCCCGAAACGCCCGGCGACTACCGAATCGAATTTAGCGCGATGGACGCATGGGGCAACTCTATCAAAGCCGATACCGGTATCCTGGTCTATGGGCAGAGTTGGGATAGCCTGCGAGACAAGAACGACGCGCGTTTTCAGCTATTGCCGGAACGAACTTCCTATCGTGCTGGCGATCTGGTACCCGTGCTGCTGATCGCGCCTAAGCCTGACAGCTATGTGCTTTTCAATGAGCAGGCTGTTGGCGGCATCGTGCGACATCGGACGATTTTCGTGCCAGGCCGTTCGACGATCATCGAAGTTCATCTGACTGGCGATTATGTGCCGAACGCCGAGTTCGTCGCTACTCTCGTGCGAGATGGGCAGGTACAGGAGACGAGCGCGTCCGTTGGAGTTCCTGCAGTGGATAAAATTCTGACCATCAAGATCACGCCCGAAAAAGCGGAGTACAAACCGGGCGAGCACGCTGTGTTTACTGTGAAGGCGCTCGGCGAGAACGGCAGACCGGTTCGCGGAGAGATCACTCTTGGCGTCGTAGATAGCAGTCTGCTCGCGATTCAACCGGATATGACGCCGGACATACGCCGCTACTTTTATGGCAATCACATTCAGACAACCATAGGTGGCGCCGACTCGATCAACTACTACCCTGGTATATCTACAGAAGCGCCGTGGCAGACGGCTTATGAGACGCACACACTGATCTTGCCGGAGGGTATGGGCTGGCTGCGTGATAATACAGGGGAGCAGTACAATCCTGTCCCCGGATATGTCACCTATACCGACCCAACCGCTTACGACTTTTATGATTATGGCGGCGCACGATGGGGCATGTACGGAGACGGCGGCTTCGGTAGAGGTGGGTTCGGTGGTGGCAGCGGTGGCGGAGTGTCCGGTATGATCGACGGCAATGGAATTATCGCTCTCGATGCCGACAATTCTCAAATCCTATCGTATTACAAAGCGGGCGCGGCGGGACCGCAAGGTCCTCCGGGTGAACTGCGAAGCGCCTTACGACCGTTGGCAGCAAGCAAAAGCTTCGATACGCCGGCTCTTTCCTCTCCATCTGCAATGGAAAGCGGCAGGGAGCAGGCGCCCGGTGGACTGCTTGTTGCGGCGACGGTGCGCACCCTGTTCGCCGACACCGCCTACTGGCAACCCTCTGTGATCGCAGACGGTGATGGCGTTGCGAAAGTGGAGTTTGCATTCCCAGACAATATCACGAAATGGCAGGTGACGGCGCGAGGCATCACTGCAAATGTGGAGGTCGGTGCAACAGAAATCCAGACTGTTACTAAAAAGAATCTGCTCGTGCGGCTGCAATCTCCGCGCTTCTTTGTCGCCCACGATAAGGTAACGATTTCCGCCATCGTCCATAACTATCTGGACAGTGATAAAACGGCACGGGTCGAACTGGTTACAGAAGGTGATAGAATCGCGATCGGTGAGGGAACCGCCAATGCCGCAGTCCGTACGCTAACGGTCGCAAAGGATGGAGAACTGCGGGTCGACTGGACGGTCGATGTCAAAAAAGCGGGACGTACCAAAATCAAGGTCGTGGCACAGACTGATCAGGAATCGGATGCGGCGGAATTGGAATTCCCGGTTCTCGTACACGGCGTCGAGAAGTTCGTCGCAGAGAGCGGAATCCTCCACAATGGCGGAAGCGCGAGCGTGACGCTCGATATTCCGGAGATGCGGCGTAAAGGCGCGAGCCTGCTCGACGTCCAGTTATCGCCATCGCTTGCTTCGGTACTTCTCGATGCGCTGCCTTATCTAGAAGACTATCCGTACGGCTGTGTAGAGCAGACGACGTCGCGGTTCGTGCCGACGGTGCTGGTCGCAAAGACGCTGCGGGATTCCGGAATCGACCTCGAAACGATCGGCAAACGAGCCGCTGCGCTCGAAGAGCAGCGCAGGAATATCCCGCCTCAGCAGGTCTATGCCGACAGCGGTTACACCTACCCGAAAGGCGCGCCTGGCGTTCTTGACTCGAAAGAGTTGGCGAGCCACCTTATGGCAGGTTATCATCTGCGAAGCGGTGCACCGATCTTTGATAGCAAGTCGCTAGTAAGCATGGTCGAAGCCGGTCTGCAAAGACTAAAATCTATGCAGCGCGGAGACGGAAGCTGGGGCTGGTGGGAGGGGAGCACGGTAGGGGATGTCTATTTGACGGCGTACGTCGTCGAATCGCTGAACAATGCCCGTGCCGCAAAATCGCTTGGTGATGACCCCCAGCATGCGTATGAAGACATGATTATGCGCGGCAGCGAGTACCTCAAGAACCACCTCGATAGCACAGAGGAACTCGACCTGCTCGCCTATTACGTTTATGTGATTACGACGCGCGACGATACGGCTTCCTGGGTCAACTACACTCCACTGATCACGACGGCGGACAAGCTATACGAGCGTCGTGAGAGACTGACGCCGTATGGGCAGGCGCTGCTGGCACGTGGACTGCACAACGTCGGTATCGCGAGCAAGGAGCCTGGGAATGGGCGAAATCTCGAACGCGCGCGCGTCTTGGTCCGCAATCTCGCTAACTCCGCGAAGCACGATAAAGAGCGCGGCAATGTTCACTGGGAGCCGACAGACACGCGCTACTACTGGCGCTGGTACAACGATAAGCAGGAGACGACGGCGGCAGTGCTTCGTGCGCTTGTCGCGATCGCGCCACAAGATCAGCTTGCGCCCGTGAACGGAGCGCAGGGCGATCAGACGGGTCTCGCGCCGCTCGCGGTGCGCTGGCTGGTGGACAATCGCCGCAGCGGACACTGGAATTCGACGAAGCAGACGGCGCAGGTCGTCGAGGCTCTGCTCGAATACGCGACCGCGCAAAAAGAATTGATGCCGGATTACACGGTCACACTGGATGTGGACGGCAAGGTTCAGAAGTCGTATAAGATCACGAAAGAGAATGCGCTTTTCTTCGACAACCGTTTCCTCGTTGGCGATGAGATACTGGCGTCTGGCGGGCAGAAATTGAACATTCACATGGAGGGAATGGGCACGCTCTACTTCAACTCGTATCTGAAGTATTTCGATATGTCCGAGCCGATTAAGGGCGTCTCGAACGCGATTGGGGTCGAACGAAAATACTACAAGATCGTCTCGACAGCGAAGCCGAGCCGGCGTCCTGGAGCGAAAGGCGAAACCGACACAACGTCGCAACGTGTTCCGCTAGCCGATGGCGCGAGTCTGGTGAGCGGCGACATCGTGGAAGTCGAACTGTATCTGAAGAGCGACAACGATTATGATCATCTGGTCTTCGAGGACATGAAACCGGCAGGCTGTGAGGCGGTCGAGACGCGGAGCGGAACGGCGTATGGCGACGGTATCTGCTCCAATTTCGAGTTGCGCGATGAGAAGGTCGCATTCTTTGTCGATACGCTGCCGCAGGGTACGACGCGCATCACCTACAAACTCCGCGCGGAGATACCGGGCACCTTCCACGCGCTCCCGACAAACGCCTATGCGATGTATGCGCCCGACATTCGTGCTCTGTCCGACGAATGGCGAGTCTCGATCATCGACTCTCCGACAGCAAACGCGAACACGAAGAAGAAAGCTGACAAACGATAGTGGGACCAGGTTCATTGTAAGTGCCAATCTATTCCGCACTCTCATTCTGTTGAACAGGAGATGGCATGAACCAGGTCTTGGAAATCAATTTGAAAATACGCTGCTATAATCTTCCTGGCGCTCAGCTCGGGGATCGACACGCCATCCGGCTTGGCATTCAGAAACGCAAGGAAGTAATTGAGGATGTTTCGGCGGATGTCGGAGAAGCGATTTTTGTTGCTCCGATGCGTGTGGAATTGAAGGACACCGGGAATGCTGATTTCCATGGGCAATTTGTACACGGAACAACCAGGGAGCGATTTGTCTATCTATGCTGGGGAGAACGAAACGGAGAACATTGGGAAGGATTCAGTCGTGCCAAATTGCAGCTCCTGTCGATTCCATCCGCCTTACTGTTGCGTGCTTCAGACAACAAGTCCTTTCTTGAAGTCAGCATCGATATGGTAGATGAAAAAGGGAAACTGATCTGTGCTACGATCAAAGACAAACAACTTCTCTGGCGAACTTGCACATCCTCTGTCGAAGGGCAACTTCCACGCGGTTCAGACTAACGCAGGTGCGATGAAAGCCGGAATATTTGCGCACTGTCCGACGAATGTCTCGTCGCAATCACCGACATGGCGGGAGCACTGACAAAGCAGAAAAAGAAAGGCGATTCGGAAGCGGTGAGTGCAGTGGCTACATTCGCTCCTGCCCGAATGAGGTGCGAATCACGCGAGACACTTGCAGTCGAAGCGGAATGGGTTGGCTCTGGCAAGAGGTGGGGTAAGGACCCTAAACCAGCGGCATAGAAGGATTGAAGTGAGGTCAGACCTTCCCTTTGCCGCTCCCGTGAGGTATCATAATGGCATGACTAAATCAAGCACTGAAGCGGTACAAATTACTACCCTTTCCAACGGTATTCGCGTCGTCACCGAGAGCGTTCCCTATGTCCAGTCTGCCTCCGTCGGGCTATGGGTCGGGATCGGTTCGAGAGACGAGGAGGAGCCCACACGCGGCATCTCCCATTTCATCGAACACATGATGTTCAAAGGCACAAAAAAACGCACCGCACACTCGATCGCCGACGAGATCGAGTCGAAAGGCGGCAGCCTGAACGCTTTCACCGATAAAGAAGCCACCGCGTACCAGACGCGCGTCCTTGCTGAACACGTCGGGCTGTCGATGGACATTCTGACCGATATGATGCGCCATTCGCTCTTCGATGCCGAGGAGATAGAGCGCGAAAAACGTGTCGTTCTCGAAGAGATCAAAATGTATGAGGATTCACCCGAAGACCGCGTCCATGAAGTCTTCGAACAGACACTTTTCCCCTCGCATCCGATCGGTAAATCCATCATCGGCTCCTCGAAGACGGTCTCGAGCATCACGCGCGACGATATCGTTGGCTACATCGAAAATCGCTATCGCCCGGATCGTATCGTTGTCTCCGCCGCAGGCAATCTCGAACATGACGAGGTCGTCAAAATCACGCAGGACATGCTCGGCGACCTCAGCGGTACTGCGCCTGCTCGTAAAATGCGCCAGCCGAAAGCATCCGGTAAAAGCAAACAGCTCCGCAAACGCGACATCGAACAGGTGCATTTCGTACTCGGCACCTCGGGTTTCAGCAAAATCGAGAAACAAAAGTACGCTCTCTCGATCCTCAATAATGTGCTGGGCGGTAACATGAGCTCGCGGCTTTTCCAGGAGATCCGTGAGAAGCGCGGTCTCGCCTATTCGATAGGTTCCTACAGTCGCTCCTATCAGGATGGCGGCGTATTCGCGGTCTATGGCGGCACAAGCCCCGACACTTACGAGCAAGTTCTCGAATTGACGCGCAAAGAGTTCGCCAGCATTCGCGCCAAGGGTCTGACCAAAGACGAACTCACGAAGGCGAAGACACAGGTTCGGGGGGCGGTCGTGCTCGGTCTGGAGAGCATGAATGCCCGCATGAACCGCTATGGGGAGTCGCTGCTCTCCTACGGCAGAATCATCCCGATCACTGAAGTTCTTGAGCGCTACGAGGCGGTAGATCACGCAGCCATCGCTGAAGTCGCCGCGCAGGTGTTGGACGAGAGCAAGATGACGCTCAGCGCGATCGGCGCCTTTCCACGCGCCAAAGCCTCCGAGGTTGTCTCCGATACGATAGCCGTCGAAGCAGAATAGCATGACGCAATATGACAGCAAAATACGCGTTGTGGTTTCTGGAGCGGCGGGCCGTATGGGACGAGAAGTGGTGCGTGCCGTCGCTGGATCAGTGGACTGTACGCTCGTTGGCGCAACAGGTGGGCGCAGCCTCGGTCACGATGCGGGTATTGTGGCCGGGATTGCTCCGCTCGGGGTTCCGATCGTCAGCGGTTCCGGTGACGGTTTGAACGAATTGCTCTCGGCTGTCGAAGCGGACGTACTCGTCGAGTTTTCACTTCCCGACTCAGCGATGGCAGCTATTCGCGGGGCATTGGCACATGGAGTTTCACCGGTTATCGGGACCACGGGCTTGAGTGCTGTAGAGTATGCCGAGGTCGATAAAACTGCGCGTGAAAAGGGCATTGGTGCGCTGTATGCGCCCAATTTTGCGATCGGAGCGGTTCTGTTGATGCAGTTCGCAGCGCAGACGGCGAAATATCTACCTGATGCCGAGATCATCGAACTGCACCATGAAAAGAAGCTCGATTCTCCCTCTGGTACCGCTCTGTTAACAGCCCAGAAGATCGCAACGGCACGTCATGAAGCGAACATGCATCCGATGTCCTCTCCTGACGGCGCGATCGAAAAAGCAGCGGGGGCGCGCGGCGCCTGTGAGGAAGCGACCGGGAACGTGCCTATTCACAGCATCCGGTTGCCCGGTTTCGTCGCCAGTCAGGAAGTCATATTTGGCGGCGTCGGGCAGACATTGACGCTGCGTCATGACTCACTCGATCGCTCATCTTTCATGCCCGGCGTACTGCTCGCGATCCGAAAGGTTCGCGCTCTGCAGGGACTCGTAATCGGTCTTGAGAATCTGCTCTAACTCCTCGAATTGCTCACCCCTGTTTTCTTACTCGGAATCTGCCACACATGTGAAGTGCGTACTCCTTTTCCGCTCCCTCTGACAATAATCCAATTTCTAAAAGAAACTGCAACAAATTATAGGCGTCGATGTCGTATGCGGTGTAGGCATTCGATGCAGTTTGAGTGAGTAATTGCTTCGATATGTAAAATGTTTGTTCCGTTTTCGAGGAGACTGGAGGGTGAAGATGCCCGCTGATTATACTGATGATAACCTGAATGATCTTCTTTGGCGTGCTCCCAAAGCCGACGCTGTTCCAACCGACGCGGCAGAGGATGCGGCGCTATGGGCGATGTTGAGCGCATATGTCGATGGGGAAGCCACGCCTGCGGAAACGGCCGAAGTCGAGCATATGCTGCACAGCGATGCGGAATATGCGCATGCTTATGAATTCATGCGGCAGACTTCGCTCGGAGCACGCTCTTTTGTCGAGATCGAGCCGCCCGCTCATCTGCGCGATGCAATCTATGCCGCAACCAGTCATCGTCCAACGCTTACCAAACGCGCTCTGGACGGGTGGAACCGCTTCCGTATGTCGGTCGGTTTGCCGCGCATCTACATTGCAGCCAGCGGAACTTTCGCTGCAACTGCGCTGGTTCTGATTGCGCTGTCCGGCCATCATTCGGCGCCAGTCTCCAATAGTAGCATCGCTCTGGGAGCGAAGTCCAGAACGACAGCTTCAGCAACCAACGGAAATCCCTCGTCGCACTCTGGTGATCGGTTGATCGCCCTGGCGCCAGACGCCGATTTCGGCTTCGACACGGATAATTTATTCAAAATGGATGCGCTTTCAAATCTCAGCTTGTCCCCGGTCAAACAGGCTTTGCCCAGTATGAATAGAGATTTAAAGCAGGCGACTGGAAATAAATTTACGCTATCGCCGATTGTTAAAACGCCGATGGAATCGCTCGTTTTTAATCGCCCGCTGAAGAACAATGCGACTCCGCAGCACCCGGTTTTCATCACTGCGAATGTCCCGAAACATGACTACTCGCCAAACCCGAATATGGACAGCAGTTCTGTTCATAAAACGCAACTCGCGATGGTCACTGCAGCCGACAGCCTGCACGGTCACGATGATCTTGGTGGCGCGCCTATCGATACGGATGTCGTCCCGTCGAAATCATCTGTATCACAGGATAGTGCCGTAGCTGAACCAGCGAAGAAGAATATACTGATCGCCAAGGTGGATCACTCTCGCATTCCACCGGAATCGCGTATGTCCATGAGTGATGCATTGCGCGAGGCTACGCAACGCGGTCAGAATTATGCGCATACTGCTTTGCTAAAGGCTGATAGTGGTGATAATCAGGTAACACGCGTTCCTATCATTCAGACTCGATTCTGAAGAGAATCGACCGAACATAGTGACTGGGCAATAGAGCTGGTCCAAATTGAATCAGAGTAGTCATCCGGCGCGACAAGAAGTGATTCTGCCTCGCGCCTTATTTTCTGACCCTACTACTCTTTCTGACCGAAACTCTCAGTCGATAAATTTATCTAACGCTTTTACGTCCTCTATACCATTGTACAACCTGGAAGTGTTTGTAAAACCACATTCTGTATTCGAGCCTGGAAGCCGATGCAGATCGAGAAACGCGGCGCAGTGTAGACCATGTCCGTAAACCGCACAACAACAGAATACCAGTATTCCTGGCGTCCTGGCCGATTGGCTATGAATGTCGCCTCCCCCTTGCTGCTTACCTTTACGCTTGTCGGCAGTGCGGTGGCGCAGGCCGCGAACCCGCTCGAACCAGCCCTCGATAAGTCGGGTATCCTCGGCAATACACAATCGAGCCTGTTCGGGATCGGTAATTCCCAACCGTTGACGTCTTCCGTACCAGGTACCGTTTGCCTCGAAGTGCTGCGCGGCAACGGTACGCGCCTGGGTTATGTTCTTTCCCACAGTAATGTAATCAGCGATTCCCTCGGCCTGACTGTGGATGGTCGCCACCTGATTTACGGCAAAGATTTCTGGCTGGATGCTGCCAGTGGCACCGTCTATTTCGCCGATTCTGTCCATGCTGGAAGCGGAATTTCCGCCTACTATCATTACCTCGAGGGCAAGGACGCTCCGGCTCAGTCCGGCGCACGATCGGGCATAATGCTCAATTTCGGCTCCTCAGCGCACATCGGACTGCTGTTCGGGCAGACCGTCAATAATGGCTTAGGACTGAACACCTCGATCAATGGTCTCTCTC
>JBBQPY010000134.1:0-14842 GCA_038216735.1 Chthonomonadales bacterium | reverse complement strand
TTGGGCGGCGTCAAGGGTAATCTGATACTGGCTCATTTTCTCCTCCTGGCAAGTGTTGGTTTGATCACTTACATCTTACCAGCGAGAGATGAGCCAATAGATTTTGGTCCCCAATTTTACACCATTATACTGGACTTAACTGCTGCTTGCCATGTCCTCTTTTGCTCTAGTTCTCTGATGGGATGTCCGTTTCAAGTAGGATCAGGTAGGTTGAGTCGTTCCCTGTCCATAAAAGTTTTTCGTGATCACCTATCCATATCCTTTTCCCACGTCTCTCTTAGGGCAGAGGAGGAGCAACGCATGGCGCGGCAGTATCGATTCAAGCAAATCGAGGACAAAGAGTTGATTCGCGCAGCGCTGGCGGGTGGAGTCGAGTCGTCGGAAGAACTGGTTCGCCGTTACAGAGGCGCAACCGTTCTGATCGCACAGCAGATTTTGAGCTCCAAGGAGGCTGCCGAGGACGTATCACAGGAAGCTTTGATCCAGGCGATGCAGCAGTTGAACCAGCTTAAGGACCCGGCGAAGTTCGCGTCGTGGCTCCACACGATCACCCGAAATCGAGCGATTCGGGCACTAGTGAAGGAGCGGCGCAACAGTCCCATGGAGGCGGAAACGCTCGATCTGCTGATCTCGACCACTATGCCTGAAAAGGGAGGGTGCCCGTACCAACATCTGATCGAATCCGAGAGGGACAGGGAGATCGGCGCCTGCCTGAACGAACTGTCGCCCCCACTCCAGACGGTCATGAAACTCTTCTACTACGAACAGTGGGATGTCGCGCGCATTCGCGATTTTCTTTCTCTGACACGAACGACTGTCAAATGGAGACTGCATGCAGGGCGACAGAAGATGGCGAAACAACTGAATGACATTCTGAATGAGGAGGAAGAACACAGTGGAAAAAAACAAAAGACGAGAGATTAGACGAATGAACAACAGCCTGCACAAGATCACGGAAATGGCGGAAGACCAGGCATTTCCCGGTGGCATCGAGACGGTGGCGAAACATTACAACGCGATCCTGCGACACCTCGAGGAGAATCAGATGGTGCCGGGAGGGCTGTTCGAAAGCCTGCATGAGAATGATATTTCCTATGATGAGATCGGCGTCCAATGCAGGCTTCTCAGTGGCTATCTCGAGGAGGATGAGGAAGATGAAGACGAGGTGCACAAAGGAGGACCGAACTTTGAACCCGTGATCGCGCTTGCGCCATTTCTTGAGCGCGACGACTTGAAAAAGCTCGTTCGAATGCATCTCTCCGGCAAGGGATTCGAGGAGACGGAGGCAGAGCAGAAAGAGAGCCGTCTCAAGACGCCTGACCTCAAAATGCTGGCGGGACTCGCCCCCCATATGCCAAAAAAGGAACTGACAGAGCTGGTGACCGCCTGTCTTGCTCGACGCGCCGACTTCGACCCAAAGCTGCTTCTCGCCCTCGCCCCGCACATGGATAAGGAAGAGCTGGGTCGATTGTTGAGAGAGCACCTGCCACAGTGGTTTTCCGGCAATAGTGAGCCTGAGCCTCCTTCCCCACCGCCCGCGCCTGGAACGGAACTGACTCCAGCATTCCGGCACCACGAGACATGGGAAGCGCAGTAGAGCCCGTAGAGTACCGAATAACTCCCCCCCTTCGCTTATGTTGAAGGGGGGGACATTCTCCAATTTTTCACACAAATCACCCGCCGTAGCCGACCCAGGGAGAGGCGTTGATAATGATATGTGTGGTCGCAAAACTGCCATCTTTGCGCCGTGATAGCACGAGCATTACCTGTGCGCCGGGTTTCAGGTCAGCACTGGTGATGGAGACGAGACGTGCGATCGGCATCTGCGCCGGAACGAGAATGTTGAGCAATTTTCCGCTGTCGGGCTGAAACTTCACCGGTTCGATCGACGCCATTTTGCCGGTCAGAAAGACGGGCATCTCCTTGCCTTCGGTCGCCGGGTAACGACCCGTACCGAGCAGCAGCGCAATCGCCTTGAAGTCGTTCGGGTCGCCCTGGCTAATCGCTAGATTGCGATGTTCGCCCCAGAAAGTGACCCTGTCGCCGACTTTGATACTGTCCGGATCATATGAAATTTGCCGCTGCAGAATACAGTTCTGCGTACGTTCGATTTTGAGTTTGTCGGTCGTGTAGCGCGGTCGAATTTCCACAACGCTGCCATTCACTGAAACGATCTCGCCGAACATCGTACCGACTTTCGCGAAGTTCCGATCGGGCACAATGCGCGTCGCCTTGATTACACCGTCGGGCGCTTTCGTGCCGGTAGCCTCGATTCGAACGCCAATCAGGAGGTTGCTTTTATCCGATTTATAGTTGCGCCAGACGCCGAATATCCGGTCGATGTTCGCCGTCTGCTCTTTTCCTGCGTCATCGACGAAGACGAAAGGAGTCACGCTTTTGAGAGTTCCCCATGCGCGCGCCGCACCGTCCTGCTTGTCGATTTCCATTCCGTCGCTCTTCTTCGCCAGCCAGCCGACCGGCGTGTCCGCGCACTCGACCCAGCGCGGGCGAAACCCATTCTGTTCGTTGTAGCGCCCCTGCATTCCGACGCGCATACCGGGCTTGAGCATCGCCTTTGAGCCGCGCTCGGAAGCCACCACTTCCGTCGTATCGTCGAACGAGACTCGCGTGATGACCGGGCGCAGCGACGGGCGCACGATCAGGATTTTGCCTCGTATCGAGACGATCATCCCCTGAACGCTCACCTCATTATTCGCGTCAGTCTGTGCCGCGAGCGCAGACATCTGCGTCGCGAATATGCCGGAAACAAGCAGACCGATCGCCGCCAGAGCGTTTCGTGTTTTCATCGTTTTGCTTCCTTTTTGACTGCTTCATTATTGGCACCGGCTTTGGTCAGCCCATAGCAGTAGACGCCCTGTGCCCCAATAAAGACACGCCCGTTAGTCGCGATCGGGCTCGTAAACCGTCGCCCGCCTTCGAGCCGGTTTTTGTCGCCGCTCGAATCGGAATTGTAAAGCTCGCTGCCGGTCATCGGATCGAACGCATACAGCGTAGAATGATCCTGATTCTCCGTCTCGACGACCCAGACGATGCCGTCTTTTGCGCCGTTGCTCGTGACGATCGGCGAGGAGGGTCCGTTGATCATTTTTTTCTGCGTCCAGACGGGTTTGAATTGCGGAACACCGTTTTCCAGCCCGATCTGTACTGCGGTGATGCCGACCTCGCCGTTCGGGCCGGGGTTATCCCCCGCGACGAAAATAAAGCGTCCGGCAGCGCCCGCATCGTAGTAGGCGGAGGTAGATCGGATTCCTTCGTGGTAGACGTCGGTCGGATTCCCAAACAGGCGCATCTTCTGCACTTCACCGCCGATACCGCCCAGATTGTCGCGGTCGAGCAGGTAAGCGAGGCCATCCTTTCCGCCAATGAAGAGCAGGTTCGGAACTTTGGATCCGGGTAGTTCCGGCAGTAGATTCGCGGTTGCGCCGCCGAGGTCTTCGTCCTGCTCGTCGAGCTGCTTATAGTTGGCGGGCGTGTAAAAGTCGGGAGCTTTGCGTGTGAAAAGCAGCGAATTGCCATCGGTTTTGAGGCGCAGAACGCTCTCGCCAAGGTTGCTTCCGCCGCGTGTAAAATCGTAGTCGCCATTGCCAGTCGAGGCGAAAATATCGCCAGCGCTTGCCGCTACGCCACCTCCACTCCAGATGCCCGCACCGTCGGTCACAGGCGAACTACAGAACGCCTGCTGCGGCGACTGCGGATTTTTGCAATCCACTCCGACGAGCCAGCCACGCCAGGGCGGGCTATCGCCGCGCCCGCCAAAGGGAACATAGACCCTGCCATTGACAACGATCAGCGCGCCGCGCTGCATGACCTGACCGGCAACGAAAGGCATTCCCTGAAATTTACCTTTGATCGTTGCAGGCCAGCCGGTTTTGAGTTCGCCCGTCTTGATGTCGAGCGCCCACACCTGATAGACCTGCTTCAGACCCTGTGCGCGGATCGTGCAGGTGTAAAGCGTGCCGGTGGCGGGGTCGATTACGGGCGTGCTGAGGATACCATGCTTGCTGTATCTGCCCCAGCCCCAGCTTCCTGTGAACTGCGGATCGCTGAGCGGCGGAACGAGCTGCTGATGCTTCCAGAGGATCGTGCCCGTCGCGGCATCGAGGGCGTAGATACTGTTATTGTCGGTTCCCGCGAACACGACATTATGCTTCTTCCCGCCGATCTGAATGTTGGAAAGGTAGAGCGGCGAACCATGCACCATACCGTCGAGCGGAGCCTGCCAGACCTTGCCGAAGCTCCCGCTTTTCAGAGCGGTCGGCGTGAGCGCAGTTTCGCGAGCGTTCCAGCCAAGCCGCGCATTGTCATTATGGAAAGTGACGACATCCATGTTGTCCGCCTGTGCAGTTCGGACAGTGCCAGCCGCGCAGAGGAGTGCGAAACCGAAGGCTTGCGATAGCTTCTTTATTTCCATGTGAACGGCCATGCTGAATTGAATTCCTATCTTAGTGAAGTTGTGAAAGAGCGGGAGAGAGAGCAGAAAACCTAATGCCCGACGGAGTCTTCGCGATATCCCGCGCGGTCGTGACGGCCGAGTTTCAAGCCCAGGAGATAATCGCCGACGAATGCCGCAATGCCGAGCAGCACCAGATCGACGAACAGCAGACCATAGTTCGTCCACGCAGGCGCGAGACCAGGCAGAGCATAGCGCATCGCGACTACGACGATTGGGACGCCGAGCGTTTTAATGAAAACACGTGCCGCATTGGTCGTCCATGCGCCGACACAGCCTACTACGAAACCGACCGCCAGCACTATCGCCCACCAGGTAAAATGCAAAACGTTACCTTCTTCCTGTTTCTGGTACCTATGTCCGAAGCTTGTCAGCTGCTTCGAAATGCTTCAGAATATTGCTCCAGCTGCGAGCAGAGCGAGCCCTGCAATTCCCGCCCCTACACGAATAATATGGTTCGCTCCCCACCGATCCCGAAGCTCATGCCAGTTGTCCGGAAGCGTCGAGACCGTCCAGGTTTCAATCTGTTCGACGATCGGAACTTCGATGAGCACGGTCACGAGTAGAGCGACGATGAAACAACCAAGACTTGCCAGAGTAAAATAGAATGCATTATGTCGTTCGTGATACGAGAGCATCAGAACCGGAGAAATCGATAACAGCGCAACAGGCATCAGAACAGTCATCAGGGGTCCCAGATTTCGGTTCATCCGGTGTACGATCCCAAGAAAGACTTCCGGCGTAAAAGTGGACATGGATCTGGTAAGACCAATCCATGGTCCCCAGAAGACACCAGTTACGAGAGCCGCGAGAACTATGCTGATAAGCTCGGCAGTCTTAAGAGCCAAACTGAGTTCCAGTCAAGAAAGCCTCGCGCATGTTCTGTTTCTCTCGCAACGGTACGCTCAAAAACTCTGTAGGGTGCTGCTTGCCGCGCCCTACATCCAACATCAGCGCCCTCATTTATTCCTGGTTGAGACCGTTAGCTCTTGAAGGTCACGACGGTTGCGCCGTCGCCGCCCTCGCCCTCTTTGCCGAGCCGAAATGAGGCGACTGCCGCGTGTCCGGTCAGATACTCGTGGACGATTTTGCGCAGTGCGCCCGTTCCTCTGCCATGTATTACGCGCGCCTCGTGCATTCCGGCTGCATAGGCGTCATCGATATATTTGTCGAGCAGCGACTGCGCCTCATCGACGCGCATCGCTCGCAGCATCAGTTCCGACGAAATGTGCATGTTTTTGCGCATCGCGATTTCACCAACGCCCGAGCCGACCGCCGCTGTCTGCCGCTCCGCTTTACGTTCGGCGTCGCGTGTCTCCGCCGCTTTCAGCGGTCGAAGCTGCCCGATCGGAAGCGTCGCGCGCATAATACCGATCTGCACTGGCACAACCCCGTCTCGCGGCTCCTCAAGAAGCTGACCGTCCATGTTCAGGGTCGTCACACGAACCCGATCTCCACGTTTGTAAATATGCGTCGGATCGACCGGACGCAGCTCTTCCTGTGTTGTGGGATTCTGCTCCAGGAGCGCTGAAAATGTCTCGGAGCGCAGCGAGTTCAGCTTCTGACGCGCTGATGGGCCTTTGCGCGTCCCTTTATTGAGCCGGTTCAGGTCTTTGAGGATGTTTTCCGCTTTGTCGGACGCGCGACGCAGAACCTCCCGCGCCTCATCCTGTACCTGCTGGCGAACAGTGCGCTGAACGTCGGCGATCTGCTGGACGCGGGTCTGGTACTCTTCCCGCGCGGCATAGGCTTCATCGCGCGCTTTCTGCGCATCACGCTGCGCTTCGGCGGCGGCGCGGCGACTCGTCTCGATCTGCTGCAGTAGTTCGCCCGTCTCAGCCTCGCGCCGCGACAGGAATCCGCGCGCATCATCCACGATCTCCTCCGACATCCCGAGCCGCCGCGCGATATAGAAAGCGTTCGAGGAGCCAGGCACGCCGAGCAGAATGCGATAGGTCGGCGAAAGCGTTTCTTTGTCGAACTCGACGGAGGCGTTTTCGATTCCGGCGCGTGAAAAGGCGTACTCTTTCAGTTCGCCGTAGTGGGTTGTCGCGACGACGCGAGCGTTTAGACGCATCAACTGGTCGAGCAGCGCTTTGGCGAGCGCGGCGCCCTCGGCTGGATCGGTGCCGGAGCCGACTTCATCGAGCAGCACGAGCGCGTTGTTTCCAATGGTCTCCGTGATACGCACGATATTTTTGAGGTGCGCTGAGAACGTCGACAGGCTCTGCTGGATGTCCTGTTCGTCGCCGATGTCGGCGTAGACCTGATCGAAAAGCGCGATCTGACTGTCGGCGCTCGCGGGTATCTGCATCCCAGAGAGCGTCATCAGGGTCAGCAGCCCCAGGGTCTTGAGCGTGACCGTTTTGCCGCCCGTATTGGGTCCCGTGATCAGCAGAGTCGTGAAGCGTTCGCCGAGTTCGATGTCGATCGGCACGACTTTGCCGGTGAGAAGAGGATGGCGGGCATTGTAAATCTTGACGATCCCGCGCCGGTTGAGCGTCGGTTCGTTCGCGTTCATCTCTTCGGCGAGGATCGCTTTGGCATGGATCACGTCGAGGTGCCCGAGGATCGAGATCATGCGCTGCATTTCAGTATAGAAACTGCCCGCCAGCCCGGAGAGTTCGGACAGAATGCGCCCGACCTCCTGCTCCTCTTTGATCGTCAACTGCTTCAGTTCGTTGCCTAATTCGACCGTCGAGGCAGGCTCCATAAAGACGGTTGCGCCCGACTGGCTCTGGTCGTGGATGATACCGCCGAACGCCCGCGCGAACTCGGCTTTGACGGGAATGCAGTAGCGGCCTTCGCGCAGGGTGACGACGAACTCCTGAATGAAGGTGCGGGTACGGTCGCTGCTCAGGATTCCCTGGAGGCGATCGGTGAGACGATTGTGCGTGATTTTGAGCGACGTGCGCAGGCGGGAGAGCTCGCTGGAAGCTGAATCGCGCACTTCGCCGCTCTCGTTGATGCAGGATTCGATGCGCGTTTCGAGCATCTGCAGGATCGGCAGATTCGTCGCCATTTCCGCGAGGAGCGGTACCTTCTCCTGCCGATTGAGGATATAGACGCGCATCCGCCGCGCCGCGCCGACCGTGTGCAGGATTTCGAGCAGTTCGCTTCCCGCGAGGCGTGTCTCGATCCGGGCGCGTTCTGCGGTGGCGCGAATGTCGCGAATGCCGCCGAGCGGCAGCCCACTGTCGTGTTCGCGCAGTTCCCGGCACTCGCGCGTTTCCTGAAGGCGACGCGTGACAGTCTCGGGATAGGGGAGCGGTTCGAGCTGGCTCGCGAACTCGCGCCCGATGCCGTTGGTAGTGTGCGCGACAAGCAGATCGAGTACTTTGCGGTATTCTAAAATGTGTAGTGAGTGGGCATCCATAGTCATATCTATTGTATCATAAATCACGCCGCAGCATAAAATCCGCGAGGTCGGTATGTTCAGATTCCGTAGCATAAAATGCTTGACGTCGGTAGGTGCAGCTTCCGTTCTTCTTTATATAGGCGCGTGAACGGCAGTTGCTAAAGAGGTGCCTCATCAATTCAGCTTTCAACACTTGCCCCCTTCCAGACGTGGTACGTTCCGCTCCGCATCGGGTGTGCTGTGCGCTGAACGTACCTCATGAGTGAGACGGAGGCATGAGGAAGCATCTGGACGGTCGTTTGTAGGGAAGGTTGAACCATGAAATTACATAGGCTCCTTTTGCTGCTGATGGTCGGTACTATCCTGTTTCTACCTCCTGCAAGTAGATGCCAGACTACGTCGACAAAAAAGCCATTACAGAACGAAGCCCGCTTCCCTCTAAGCACAGAAATGGTGTTCGTCGATGGCGCTCATCATCGGGTATATGCCGCCACAGACAGCACTCTGAGGGAGATACACTCAGGAGCAACCTTTCTATTTCCAGAAGCACAATACGGCAGGGCGGAAGCGATCACATTCACGCCCGATGGCAAAAAGCTGCTGCTGCGACGCACGTTCGATGCGTTTCTTCTCGAAGCGAAAAGCCTGCATTTGCTAACCCATATCAACACACGCTTTGTCTGGCTGGAAGGTTCCAAGCTTGTCTCCATAGATCAGGATGACAATGACGATGCAGACAGGGAGTATGTGAAACGGGGTAACAAACGCACATATTTTCCAAGAGGGATGCATTTTGTTGCTGTTAGCCAGAGAGGTTCGTACCTGATGGGGACAAAGGTGATCTCAAGGGGTAATAGAGCACAATATAACGTCCCCACTTTACGATTCCTGCTGCTTCGGCGGACACGAAGGGGCAGCTTCGTCGTTGTGAAGAAATTGCCGAAGTACACCTATGATGGTGCGAGCTCAGGTGAACCCTTCTACTGTGAAGTGCTTTCCAGCGCTTTGTTCGCATTCGGAATGCCTGGCAGTAGAATCGACACCTCTCGTGTAGGCTTTTATCGCGCTGGCCACGTTGTCAAGATTTCGCAGGAGGAAGTGAGCAAATCCTTCTATTTGCTGTATGTCCATACCCCGGTGTTGGCTGGTAATGCAATTGTCGGTCTAGCGCAAAAGACCAGGTGGAGCGATCGCCATCCCATGTCTCAAATGTACTTCTATCGTCTTACCAAACGCGGATTGGTGATCAAGAAAGTTGCTGCCAATGTTGAGTTCGTCACCTACGACGCCAAAAAGCATCGCGTCGGTATGGGCTATGACGAAAAGGACGCGGTAATACTGCGCTGGATGAGGTAGTGGCTGAGATACAAAGGGACGAGCAAAATAGGGGCTATCAGGTTTGGAGGTTGCTGTGAGTACGCAAACAAATAAGAGTATAAAACTGGGAGTCCTTGCGGCTGGACTTCTGGGAGTATTAGGGTTGACCTTCACCGGTGACAATAGCTTTGCGGCGGCGCAGGCTGCGCATCGCGCACATACGACAGGTAAAAAGCACACGGTATCGACCATTAAGCCTCGCCACTACGATGGCGTCCCGCTCAAGCGGGCGAAAGACAAACAGCAGATCATAGCCTATTATCGAAATGTAGCGCTCTCGCCAGTGCGCACTCATGATTTTCGTCTGGATGACACAAGCATCTTTTGTCTTTCGTTCGACTCGGGTTCTGGAGCCTACATCGAATGGGGATACGTTTATATTCGGGAGGGTGAGAAATGGCTCCTGGCATACCAGCAGGTACCACCATTCCATCCACTACCGAATAGATCCCTCCTCGGAATAGACTTCAGGCAGAAAGGAAGTTCAGAACTTCAGGTGATCGGCGCTTATCAAATTACGTACTCTGCGTCGTACGCGTCGGGTAATGTTTCCGCGAAAACTCCCTGCGAATATAAAGTATTGAAGACCATAGGCGCGGCGACATTGCTCAAAAAATGAGCGAACAAAGGATATAGCAATGGGTTCAAAGCGATTGCCTTTCATCCTAATGACACTGGCTATTTCAATAGGGATACTGACTATTTCAGCTCTGTTCTGGTGCGTGTGGTCTTCGCAAAATCGAAGGTCCCTGGCTTATGACTCTCTTATTACGGCTATTCAAGCCAATGATATTTCGGCTGTGAGGGCGGCTTTAGACCATGGAAGCGATGTGGACGACGTTCCTGAATTTGAAGGCACTTCGCCGTTAGGGGAGGCAGCATATGAAGGTAAGGTAGAGATTGTGCGACTGCTTCTCGACCGGGGGGCTGACATAGACGGCTTCGATGGCTGGTCGACGCCACTGAATGCAGCCGTTGAGAACGACCAAGCCGCCGTTATCGAGTTACTGCTTGCTCGCGGCGCTCTCGGAAGGGACGAGGCACTCATACAGGCCGCTGTGGATGGTAAAGTTGCCGCCGTCCGCATGTTACTTGCACATGGAGCCAATCCGAACAGCGGCACTCACAAAGGGGAGGAAACGTTACTTCAGGTGGTCAAGGAAAACCACCATCCCGATGTGGCTGCTCTGCTCCTGAAAGCGGGCGCGAAATAGCAATGGAGGGCAGTCTTCGCCAGTGGCGCAACTCCTGCTTTCCGATGGGAAGTGCGGGCTATGGAGCGACGCACGGCTGTAGGGCGCTTTCTGTATTCAGGAAGGTACTGAAAATGTCTGACAAGGGGCAACTAACACAGCAGTTCCACGTCGAAACCAGCTACGCCTGCGGTTTCGGAAGCTGTTTACGTGCTTTTACACCGAGCGTAAAGCCCACACTGTGCTCCGATCAGGACCGCTTGATTGGAAGACAGCTTTTCTGCAAATCATGCTCCCGGCATTTCCTGTTTCTGGTAATCCTGATCGAGATGCTTACGCCGAATACTAGATACTCAGTATCATGAGTGCGACGATCCTACTAAAAACACAATCAGGTGTGGGCTGCTAGCAAAATATCTTCGGGATGCTCGATGAGGCAAGCTTTAAGTAGAACCATTGTGACAAACCAATGCTACGTGGAGAAATGAGGCATATCGATGAAACTGCTGATTCTGGGCGGAACGGTTTTTCTGGGGCGGCATCTGGTGGAGGCGGCGCTGGCGCAGGGACATGAGGTCACACTGTTCAATCGCGGGCAGCACAACCCCGACCTGTTTCCCGAGGTCGAGAAATTGCGTGGCGATCGCGATGTCAGTCTCGACGCGCTGAAGGGCAGACAGTGGGACGCGGCGATCGACACCTGCGGCTATGTGCCGCGCAGTGTCAAACTGTCAGCAGAACTGCTCGCCGATGCCGTCGCGCACTACACTTTCATCTCCAGCATCTCTGTCTATGCCGATTTCACGAAGCCTGGTCTGGACGAAAACTACCCGGTCGGCACACTCGAAGACCCCACTGTCGAGGAGGTGACCGGCGAAACTTATGGACCGCTGAAAGCCCTCTGCGAGCAGGCAGCGGAAGCGGCGATGCCGGGCCGTGTCCTGCATCTCCGATCCGGTCTGATCGTTGGGCCGCACGATCCTTCCGACCGCTTCACCTACTGGCCT
This sequence comes from Chthonomonadales bacterium, assembly GCA_038216735.1. Classification (GTDB taxonomy): domain Bacteria; phylum Armatimonadota; class Chthonomonadetes; order Chthonomonadales; family Chthonomonadaceae; genus JBBQPY01. The sequence goes on along the minus strand of JBBQPY010000134.1, from coordinate 3,436 downwards.
GCGCGCGTGGCTCGGGGCGGCAGGACGCTCGCGCCGGGTCGCCCCGACAAACCGAACCAGTTTATCGACGTGCGCGATCTCGCCGAATGGAATCTGCGTATGATTGCCGCGCAAAAGACCGGTATCTATAACGCGGACGGACCCGAAACTCCGATTACTATGGCGGATCTGCTGGAGACGTGCAAAACGGTTTCGGGCAGCGACGCGGATTTCGTCTGGATGGACGATACGTTTTTGCTCGCAAATGAAGTCGGACCCTGGATGGAAGTGCCGCTCTGGGTTCCCGATGGCGGCGATGAAGCGGGATTCGGGCAGGGCAATCTGGCGAAAGCGCAGGCGGACGGGCTGACCTATCGACCGATTGCGGACACGGTGCGAGACACGCTTGCCTGGTCATCGACGCGCCCTGCAGACCATGTCTGGCGTGCGGGTCTCAGCGTGGAGCGCGAAGCGGAAATCCTCAATCTGTGGGACACGAAATAGCCACTTCGGAATGCTCTATCGCGCTATAGCTCCCGGAGGATCGCGCGTACCGGGGAGCCGTCTGCTCCGAAGATAGGCAGCGGAAGTGCGATCAGTTCGTAAATACCGGGTACGATCTCGCGGAGATCGAGGGACTCGAGTATATGGATACCACCGTCTCCGAGCGCGTGATGGATCAGCAGGTCTTTGCTGTCGAGCGCATCGACCGATGGCAGATCAAGACCGATCAGCACAACGCCATGCGCCGCCAAAAAGGCGGGAACGTCGCTGTCCAGCAGCGGAATCGAGGTCGGAAACTTATCCTTGTCCACCCAGCTATCGGTCTTGAGCAGCACACGCGGAACCGTAGTCGTAACGTACGGAAGCAGGTCTTCGACACGAATGGTCTCTTTGCCAATGACATCGATAACGACAGCGGGTCCGACATACACGTTTAGATCAAGCTGCTCTGTCGTTCGTCCGGAATCGTCGTAATGGTATGGGGCGTCGACGTGCGTTCCACAATGAATGCTCATCGTGAACGACCCGAGATTGACCGAGTCGCCTGCATCGATCCGTGCATTGCGCTCGAACCGGTAGTGAGTATCGCCGGGCCAGACCGCCATGCCCGTTTGGAGAGGCAAAGAGATATCGTAAGTTCGGCGTGGAGGCATCCCGGTCAACGAATCAGACTTGTCGGGCATCAGGGAACCAGTCCTCGCTCGGTAGGATATGCTTCATAACTGCGGTTTTGTAGTATCTCCTGCAGTTTTTCTATAGCGGTCAGGCAATCGGCGTAGGAGTTGTATAGTGCTATGGGAGCGAGGCGAATAATGTCGGGTGGGCGGAAGTCGGGCGTAACTCGCGCGTCGCGTAAGGCTCGGCAAATCCTCGCCGCTTCAGGATGCCGAAGAGCGACATGCCCGCCGCGCTGCTCCGGTGATCGGGGCGTTGCAACCGATACGCCGAACTCCGCCAGATATGTGTCGACAAGCATCATGAGATAGTCGGTGAGCGCAAGCGATTTCGCTCGCAGGGCTGCGATGCCCGCCCCGGCAATAACTTCCAGTGCGCCCTGCAATGGCGCCATACTCAAAATATTCGGCGTTCCTATCTGCAGACCGCTTGCGCCCATCGCCGCATCAAACTTCGGCGACATTGCGAACTGACGGTCCTTGCGGCACCCGAACCAACCCGCCAGGCCAGGTGCGCGTTCGTGGTGGCGGCGATTCAAGTATAGCCCTCCCGCCGCGCCTGGTCCCGCGCACAGATATTTGTACGAACACCAGAATGCGAAATCTACTCCCCATTCATCGAAACTGTGCGGAACCGCCCCGATCGAGTGCGAACAGTCAAAGCCGATCATGATGTTGCGCCGATGCGCTTCCGCCGTCAGGCGCGGGATATCGAGCAGTTGTCCGCTCGTGTAGACTACCGACGGCAGCAGAATGAGACCCACGCGGTCAGTCATGGCGGCGACGATCCGATCCTCGTCCAGCGTCAGCCCGTCCGCGCTTTCGATGAGGCGCAGATGATTATCCGGGTCGAGTCTGCGGAGGCGCAGATGGCTCTGCAACGCATAAAGGTCAGAGGGAAAATTCACGCTGTCGGCGAGAATGGTCTCGCGGCCCGGGATCGGATCGAACAGTGTCGCGAGGAGTTGGTGCAGGTTGACCGTCGTCGAATTAGTGACGATTACGCTGTCCGGTTCCGCACCGATGAGCGGAGCGATCTGTGCCGCAAGGGTCTCAGCGAGTGTGAACCAGGGCGACTCCGCGTCGAGCCAGCCCTCTATCGCGAGCGTTTTCCACTCCTCCATCACACGTAAAAGAGATGCCTCCCCGTCCCGCGACAATAGCCCCAGCGAATTCCCATCCATATAGATGCGATCAGGAGGGCAATAGAAACGCTCTCGCAGCTGAGCGAGCGGGTCGTTGGCATCGCGAAGGTGCGCCTCCGCTTCCATCTCACTAAAATCGATGTTAAGTTTATAACTGTTCGTAGACACAGAGTGCTGCACTTTCCAGGCGGGTGAAATCCATCAATACCAGTATACCAGTGACCTGCTGCGAGGCGCATTTCCTTGACCAAACTCAGATATTGTTTACTGAATTACAGGATCGTGTCCGAAAAGGCGCGGCAAGCGGTCCATACAGGTCGTGTCCGCAGAACACTCGTACTTTCGAGCGGCGGACTTCAATCCGTTGTGACCTTTCAGGAGTTTGCGAAACTACGAATCGAGTGAGCAAGACTGCTGTGCTCGCCATTCGCGGTCGAGTATTTCATAGAGCAGACTATCCCAGCTTCTGCCTTTGAAGAACGCTTGCTCTCGCAGCCGACCCTCGAGGCGCATTCCAATCTTCTCCAGTACACGAGCGGAACCCACATTGTCTGCCACACAGCCCGCCGATATACGATGCAGACGGTGCTCGTCGAACCCGAAACGAAGCATTTCATGTGCCGCTTCCGTCGCGTAACCCCGCCCCCAGTAGCGACTGACTAACTCGTAACCGATATCGGCTTCCCACGCGCCCGCTTCTCTGGAATGATCGGTCACAGGATGATCCTTGATTCGTAATCCGCAGTTACCGATCAGGCATCCGTCGGCGAGATCTATGATCGCGAATTGAAATTTGGTACGCGGATCTTCCTGCTGCTGCGCCAGAAGCTGACCGACGAACGCGCGCGCTTCCCGCTCTGTAGACTGTTCCCAGGGATAGTAGCGCAGGTACAGAGGATCGGACCGATAGGCACGAACCGCCTCCCAGTCACTCTCGACAAACTCGCGCAACAACAGCCGTGCCGTCATCAGTTGCATCCGCTCACAACCTTTCTAAAGATCGATTGCGAAATAAGGTAATCTGGTTGGCATGATTACCTTAACCAAGCTACGGCGCAAGCCGCGTCACTTCCAAAAGTTCACCGGTCTCACCCTGTGCGAGTATGACCAAGTACTCGCTCAAGTCACGCTTGC
>JBBQPY010000133.1:0-15192 GCA_038216735.1 Chthonomonadales bacterium | reverse complement strand
AAGCGTGACTTGAGCGAGTACTTGGTCATACTCGCACAGGGTGAGACCGGTGAACTTTTGGAAGTGACGCGGCTTGCGCCGTAGCTTGGTTAAGGTAATCATGCCAACCAGATTACCTTATTTCGCAATCGATCTTAAGTTGCTACCTTGTATGCGCACGGTAAGCGCATGATTGACCATCTGGTATAGTTACGGTACCCACCAAAACTAGCCCGGAAAGGTCAATCATGCTCCTACAGATTATCACAGTTTACTGCGCTTGCGCTGATTTTCTCGACGACTATGGGCTCAAAGACAGCAAACAAGCCCAAATGACGACCGCCGAAGTCATGACCACCGCGCTGGTGGGCGCCTATCTCTACAGTGGACATCTCGAAAAAAGCCGCGTGTTTTTGCTTCAGGACAAGCTCATCCCGACAATGCTGTCTACGAGTCGCTTGAACCGCCGCCTCCACAGCATTAGCGACCTGACCTGGCAAGCCTTTTTCGACTGGCTGGCACAAGGCGCTCGCGCCCACGCGCGGGAGTTCCTCGTGGATAGTTTTCCCGTCGAAGCCTGTCATTTTGTGCGCGCCAGGCGCAGCAAACTCTACACCGGCCCAAGCTACTTCGGCTACTGCGCCAGCAAAAAGCAGGCGTTTTTCGGTCTGAAAGCCCATCTGATTACCGACAAAGGCGGCAGACCCGTGCAGATGTTGCTGACGCCTGGCTCCTACGCTGACATTCGCGTGCTCCAGGAGATGCGCCTGCGCTTGCCGGTGGGTGCGAAGCTGCATGGCGATAAAGGCTACACCGACTACAAACGCGAAGACGGACTGCGCGATGTCGCAGGCATCGACTTGATCGTGGCAAGGAAGAGCAACAGTAAGCGTCCCCATACCCAAGCAAAGGCGGCGCAGACGCAAAAGACGCGCAAGCGTATCGAGACGACGTTCAGTCAGATCGTCAAACTCTTCGGCAGAAACATCCATGCGGTCACGGCGGCTGGCTTTCAACTGAAGGTTTTCGCAAGCGTCCTTGTCTACGCTATTCTCAACGCGAAGTAGCAACTTAGGTGATATATAGTAACTAGTCGACTATTCTATGCTCGCCTGATTCGAGTATTCGCTATCCACACGAGGGATTCCTGTACAGTAGTCCTGGCAGGCGCAAAGGAGCTGTGACTAGCCTGTCGGGAGCCGGATAGGAAATCGGCAGCAGACAGGGCAGAATAGATCAAGGATAGTATCAATAATTATCGAGCGAAGTTTTTGGCAAATTTGATCTCAAAATGATACAAAATCAGTGCGGTATTCATTGCGTGTCGCTCAAACGACACAGAGGAAATTAGGAAGTGTGAGGGAGGAGATACAACGGACGATCGCGAAAAATGCTGCATGAAACATTTACTCACGTTTGCATTGCTCGTGATGCTTCCGGCGACCGCGTTCGCCGCGCCGCCGAAAGTCGATTTCTATGTCTCACCCCAGGGAAGTGATGCGGCTCCTGGAACGCTCGAAGAGCCGTATGCGACCGTTGCGCGGGCTCAAACTGCTCTGCGTGCGCTTCGAGCTTTAGAAACGAAGCCGGTCGTGCGGCACGTCGTATTGCGCGGCGGATTCTATCCACTTACAGTGACGCTTGCCTTCACTTCCCTGGATTCCGATACCGTTTACAGTGCCTATCCTAAAGAAAAACCGGTCCTTTCGGGAGGCTATCTCACTACGAAATGGAATGAGACCGCTCGCGGCCGCTGGGAGACGCACGTCGACGGGTATTTTTCACAGCTCTATGTGAATGGCCAGCGCCGCATGAGACCGCGTTTGCCGAAATCGGGCTACTACCTTGGCGGAGCCAATGCACCGCACAAAGAAGGCACACCCTATGATCGTCTCGGCTACGCTGACAGCGAAATGCGGAGCTCCTGGGCGAACACGACCGACATCGAAACGCTGATAATGCAGAATTGGTCGATGATGCGGCTGCGGCTGCAGAGCGTAGACGAGAAGGCGAAGATAGCACAGTTCACGGGAGGCAGCTACAACGGTGAGCCCTACTCCAGCTTCGGGAAAAACAGCCGCTATCTTATCGAGAACGTCAAAGAAGCGCTGACGCAGCCTGGAGAGTGGTATCTCGATCGACCGACCGGTACGCTGACGTATCTTGCCAGGAAAGGGGAGAAGCTCGGAGAGACAGAAATTGTCGCGCCGCGCCTGACGCAGCTGCTCACGATCGATGGCGCAAAGAACATTACGATCCAGGGAATTACTTTCGCGCACGCAGCTTGGAACACGCCTCCGCAGGGATACGCTTTCTATCAGGCGGAAATGATTCTCGACGCGGCTGTCGCCGTTATCCAGTCACAGAATATCGGCTTCGCCAGTTGTGCTGTACGGGATGTCGGTTGCTGGGGAATCTCCTTTGGCGCTGGAAGCAATAACTGTCGTGTGCAGAATTGCGAACTGACTGATCTCGGGGCAGGCGGCATTAAGATCGGCGAAGGTTCTCCACCAAAAACACCCGAATCGGCCGTCAACCATATCGTTGTCGAAGACTGTCTGATCGCCCATGGCGGGCGCGTTCATCCCGCAGGCATCGGTGTCTGGATCGGTCACGCTGCAAACAATACGATCACGCATAACGAGATCGCCGATTTCTACTATACTGCAATATCGCCCGGATGGTCATGGGGTTATCAGCCCACAGGCACACACGACAACGAAATCTCCTGGAACCATATCCATGACATTGGGCAGGGAGTGCTGTCGGATATGGGCGGCATCTATACGTTGGGGATATCGACGGGCACTGTGCTGCATCACAACAAAATCCACGGGGTCGAAAGCTTTTCGTACGGGGGATGGGGTATCTATTTCGATGAGGGAACGTCAGGTGTCACCGCAACGGACAACCTCGTTTACGATACCTGGAGCGCACCGTTTCATCAGCATTATGGGAAGGATAATGTCGTTCGCAATAATATTCTCGCGCTTGGAAAAGAGGCGCAATTGATGCGGACACGAACCGAAGACCATCTGGGTGTAACGATCGAACACAACATCGTCTACTGGCGTGAAGGTCCGCTTCTGGGATCGAACTGGGGTGGCGAGAATGGAAGAAACTTTACACTGCGGGACAATCTCTATTGGAACCCTTTGGTGCCCTTCACCAAACTTGCTGGCGGAGACACGGGTTCGGTAATCGCCGATCCGCGATTCGCGGACCCTGAGCATGGCGATTTCACACTGCTGGGGAGTTCGCCTGCTTCACGAATCGGTTTCGTTCCGTTCGATCTAACCGGTGTGGGGCGTCATGGCCACAATTCCGATACCAGCACGGTTCCCCGCGCGTTCCCACAAGCTCCCGGGCGATAGTGGTGAGGTGTCTCCTCAGCCCACAGCTTGGTAACGCTAGTGTAACACGACAAGTGACTGTATTTCAGAGAAGGGTATTAAATGCGACAACTGTTCCTCGCACGCTCACACAACTCTCTTTATTTATTATTTTTTGGATGTGGCTTTATCATTCAGTCGCATTCGCCTCTTGCGGCTCCGTTGGCACAAGCTCCTGCTACGCCGACAGGCAAGTCAGACCCCACTACAGATCCTGGATCCACTGCGAATGCTCCCGACCCTTTTGCCGACAACTTTCAGACGCTCCTCGAGACAGCTGTCAACGATACCAGAGTCAAAATCGCCGTTCGCGCTGTCATGCCTGGCAAATATATCGGCGTGCTGTCCGGCAAACCGCGCGGCCAGGTCGCTCTCGATCGTGCCAGACAAATCGCAGATACACTCGCAGCGGAAGTAAACAAGTCTGGAAATCTAAACACTCTAATTATTGTCGATGCGATGCAGATCGGCAATGATGCCGCAAAAAACCCTGTGGTTTCCTACCACTGGGTGTTCGGTTATCTGCTTGGAGATGCCTCCTTCGATGGGCAGCAGGACCTGACCAAACTCGCGGAGGCATTCAACTTCCTCTTCCCTTCTAGAAATGGTGATGCACCGCTCGTGATCCTGAGGAACAACGAGTTCTGGCTGCAGGGACCTCAGAGTCAGGTTCAGACACTGCGGGGCTTGCTCACGCTCATCGACGCTCCTGCTCCGCAGGTTCGCCTGGAGATGTGGGCGATTCAATACGCTGGATCGCAACAGGGTGTCGGGGAGCAATTGCGGCGAGTGGCAGAAGATATCAATGCCACAAAAAAACTTGTCGAACTCGCCCAGTTTGCGCTCGTCGATGCCGTTCATAAGCACGCTAGCGATTTCGCGTACGATGAAACATTTCAGAAGCTCCGATCCGTTGGTTTCGACATCGACCCAGCACACTCTCTCTCACTGATCGAGGCGCTGCTCTGCATTGGCCTCTCGAACAACCGCGAAGTGATTTTGAAGGATGCCAGCGAAACTCTGGCTGCCCGACTCGAAACGATCGCAATGCTCGATAAAACTCCTGCGCAAATCAGGCAGGAGGTGACGAGGAGCAACATCATACCAGAGGCGATGCCAGCCCACGCAGTGATGCTCAGAAAGGATCTTATTTTTGCCAATCTGAAAGCGCTGCTCTCTCCGCCGGTTGCAGGTGAATCGGCCTCTGCAACGCTCACACTCAGCGCATCGGCCCTACGTTCGCTCGCCTCAGATCGAAGCAGTATCGACGTTTTTACCGAGAAGCTGCAACGCTACTTTCTCTACATGGACGCGCTCGAATTCTATCGCCCTACCACGCAGACCGATCCGCAAAAGTTCCTCGCCAGTCACCCGAATGCTCCTGAAGATCTCGCGACAGCGGTGCTGCCGATCAATCGCCATATCGAGCATCTCATTACTGCCTTCACCGGCGATATGGAGTCGATGTTCTTTCAGCCATTGCTGAAACGCGCGCAAGAAGCCCCCAGTCTACCGGGCGGCGGGGTGGGACTTTCGGGGAGGACGCGGATCGTCGTCACTTCCCGACTGTCCGCTTCCGTTCTGCCGGAACTCGAAGCGTACGCTGAGAAGCAGGTACCGCGCACCCTGGGTTCCGATTTTATTCCCAATTTGCTAAACTCGTCGAAGGCGGGACCGAAAGGGGTCGCGACACTTCTTCCCGGGCTGACCAATTTAGAGCAGGGTCTGGTGCTGGCGGCATTGCAGCCGACAGCTGATGTCTCGTATTACAAAGTAGCGCCGGGTATCAGCGTCAAGGTTACGCCAGCGATGACCCCAGATGGCACGAATGCCAACCTCAATCTCGATGTCACATTTGGAGTCGAGACAAACATTGCGAAGGACAGCAGTACGGACGCACTCGCTTATCGTCCTCCAGATGCGGTAAAAAGTCATCATATTACGACCACAGCTGCAGTCGGGGGCTTCAATCTATTCGAGGTTTCCTCGTTCAATATGGACACGGTGACGCCACGATCTCCCTTCATATTCCCGGTGCTCGGCAATTTGCCGCTGATAGGAAATATGTTTCGATTCGCTCATAGCCCAAACCACACGTTTCACCAGAGCATTATTTTGACGAATGCGATCCTCATTCCGCGTGGGCTTGGACTTGTCAATCTCTACGGAGCGAACTTTGCCGGTGCCAAATGGACGGATAAAACGAGTAAGACGACCACTGGAAAGATCGACTCATTGAAATTTATCGGTAAGTAAGCACCGTTACTTTCTAACACTGTCTCGTCGCAGGCCATTCGGTACTCGAGCGCATAGGAACAAACTCTCTGCGGCAGCGAGTGGGAGGTTGAATACTGCGTAGCAGGAGGCCAGTTAGCCTAAATCATTCGATCCGCAGCTTTAGAAAACAGGACCGAAATGTGGTTCAGCGGGAGGACGCGAAGAGTTGCAGCGGCAGGATACATCACATTGAAACCCACTTGAACCTTAAAGGAAATTAAGGATTCGTTAAATATCTCTTAACAACCTTTAGCTATAATACCTCGTTCGCCTCGCAGCAATATCCTCGGAGGCGCATATAGTCCCTAATAGCTAAAGGAGCCCATTTTGACACAACACACAGGACAGCGTAAAGCCTTTACGCTAATCGAACTGCTCGTCGTGATCGCGATAATCGCGATTCTTGCAGCGATCCTCTTCCCCGTTTTCGCGCAGGCTCGCGAAAAAGCCCGCCAGACTTCCTGCCTCTCCAACCTCAAACAGCTCGGTACGGCGATGCAGATGTACGCTATCGACTACGACGGTACTCTTTCGCAAACCTCCTGGGAAAGTCCGAAACTCAAAATCCACTGGTCTTACCTGATGCAGCCATACATCAAAAACCTGCAAATTTTTGTCTGCCCCTCCGACAGCAATCCGATTACGCCCAAGACGCCCTGCGTTGCTGGCCAGACGCCCGGCGACGGCTGCGATGCTCAGGCTCCCAAACTCTCTTATATCAACAACTACAACACGATGCCCGCGCACGACTGGATCCCGCCGTCTGAAGCTGCCTTCACCACGCCCGCCAGCCTGATCGTGATCACCGAGCGGCGTGACAAACTTCCGTTGGCGTCGATCGGGCCCTGGAAGGGCGCGAGCGGTTTCACTGTCGTCAGTGGCAAGGGTGCTCCGGGCGGGCAGCCATGCCCCGGCGACAATTACCGATTCACAACTCCTGCCGATCTCGCTGGATGGGAAACCTTCACGGACGATTCACCTGAACTGGTACGTGTCAAGTGGGATCGCCATGAGCAGGGCTCGAACTATACCTTCTTCGACGGGCACGCCAAGTGGTACCGCATCGAGCAGACCCTGAACCCCGACAATTTCCTCTGGGGCGATAAGTGGTATCCGACTCCCGCTCCGTGGAATACAGGCTGCCATTGAGTTGCTGCTTGACAGCACCTCGGTAATCAACTTGATTTGAGAATACAGGATTTGATAAGAGAAGGAGAAGCCAGATGGCTTCTCCTTCTCTTTTTGATAACGACTACATTGCATTCACGCGTTGCCGAGGGTGTATTATCAGGCTAAATTCGTGACTAGTACCCAGCCTTCAGTTTCGCATTTCCATGCAGAATATCCGCATTCACTCTCCCCGAAGCTTCGGGAGAGAGGGCCGGGGAGTGAGGGTGAATAGTGATATGTATTCGGTGGTGTGGATGGTGAGTCGCCTCACGGCGGACGCCTCGGAGCACAAATACGAAACTTCGGTACGTGGCTTTCGTCACGATAGGTAAGTACCTCAACCGAACGCGCGACTTCCGCAACGCAATGCATCCTTCAGAAAGCAATTTCGCCATGCTAAACCGGTTCCAAACACAAGCAGCAAATGAGCAGTCTGTCCATTCGTCTTCTATTACGCATCCGGAATTTGCAGTCGAAGAGACAATCAGCGAAACGCAAGTTACGCATACCAATCAGAGCGTTCACCAGTTCCTGGATAATATCCAGCGTAAGGCGCGACGTGATAAGAAGGTTTTCTGGAGCTTCTTCGTCTTTTTCGAATTGTTTATCTTTATTCCCGTGATTCTATCGAGTCAATTGCCCATCTGGCAGAATCATCATCTCAATCAAGCCGTACTTGCGATGCTGCTCGTGCCGCCAGTCGGAATGGCTCTGATGGCGCTGAAATTCATGCTGACAAAGCCGAAATGGAATGCCGAAGAACTGATTAGTGTCGGAGGGGTACAGGCGGTCGGGACGCTGATCGATCTTCTTCCTGCGCCGAAATTGCCAAAGCAACTGGCACCTCTTTTCAGCGCACTCACAGTACTGTTGCCACAAATGAAGACAAGTGACGCTAGTCTGGTGAACACCACGCAACGGAAGCAACTGTACCAACTTCTGCAAGGAGCGATTTTCCCTGGCTTGTCTTCTCAGGTGCTACTCAACTTTCGTCTTGCCATTCTCAAGGCATTGGAACAGATTGGGGATGCTGCAGCGATTCCGGTTGTCACGAGCATTGCCAATGGAAAGGCGCGCACCGAGGATCAAAAAATCCTCAAAGCTGCTGCGCTGGAATGTCTGCCGCTACTGCGAGAGAAGACTGCTGCTGTCGAAGCCACCAATATGCTGCTGCGCGCCTCCTCGCAGGAAATTGCCGCGCCGGAAACACTGCTTCGCGCGAGCGAGGCTCGAGCGGACGCGAACCCGAAAGAACTGCTTCGCGCGGCAAATTCAGCAGCAATACAGCCCCCGCCGTAAGGTCAGTAAATATTTCTTCTCTATGGGGACTAGGCTCGGTTACACGAGGAGAGCGCGTCAAGCAGCGCCCCTACAAATGCTCTTGCATTATCCCTTTACACACCCTCAGTAGGGGATAAATCACCCCACCTCACTCTTTAGAAGGAGCGGGGTGGGGTGATGACTTACCGAGTTGAGCAACGCGTCACGCGCGGCGGAATCGGCTGTTGAGTTTTCTGAACTGGTTTCCCAGCTTACCCCATAACGGCGTCGTGACGATGTCGTCAAACAGTGAGTAGAACACCGGCGTCGCCAGCAGGGTCAGCAGAAGCGACAGTGTCTGACCGCCGATGACCGCGAACCCGATACCTCGATTCGTCGCCGCACCCGTTCCTTTCGACAGAACAAGTGGCACCATCCCCGCCACGAACGCGATTGTCGTCATTAGAATCGGTCGCAGTCGATCACGGTTCGCCTGTATGATCGCATCATAACGGCTCATCCCACGCGCCCGCAGTTGATTCGTGTGATCCACCTGCAAAATACCGTTCTTCTTGACGACCCCGAACAGCACGAGCAGACCGAGGATCGTAAAGATATTGAGTGACTGATGGAAGACGACCAGCGCGATTATCGCGAACGGCACGGTCAGCGGCAGCGCGATCAGGATCGTGATCGGGTGTACCCAGCTTTCGAACTGCGCCGCCAGGATCAGGTACATGAAGATGATCGCCAGCAGGAACGCCGTTACGAACGCCAGCCCGGCTTTCACGAGTTCTTTCGACGTTCCTGAGGGTCCCGAAGCATACGTAGGCGGCATATTGATATTTTTGATGATCTGCGTCAACTTATTTGCAACATCCGACTGTGAGAAGCCCGGCAGCAGATTGCAGGTCAGCAGCACATTACGACTGCGGTTCTGACGACTGATCTGCGCCGGCCCACTGCCGTTCGTGAAGTTCACGACCGAAGCCATATCCACAACGCCCTGTGGGCTGTTGGAGGACGGAACAGTCAGGTTGCGGATCACGCCGACATCGTTGCGGAAGTCGAGTCCTGCCCGCAGATGCACTTCATACTGCTCGCCCTTCTCATAGTAGTCGGTGACTTTCTGCCCGCCCACCATCAGCCGGTTGGTAGTCGCAATGTCCTGAATCGACACGCCCTGATCGGCGGCTCGCTGTCGATCGGGACGCACACCGAGCTCCGGCTGACCGATGATCAGCGACGAGTCGGCATCCACGACGCCCGGTATCGCCTTCAGCTGCTTGAGCGCGCTCTGCGAGTACTCGGTCAGCTTATCGAGATCGGGACCCGAGATGAAGTAGGTGATGACGGTCTGCGGCGCTCCCGTCGAGATAGCCGCCACCGGACCCACCGTCGCACGGAGGCTGCCGTATTGTGACAACACGTCTTTACGGGTGTGCTGCATCGCATCCTGCTGGGTGAAATTGGGACGTGTCGAGACATCCTTCATCTTCACGAAGATGCTGGCGAGATTGGCGGTGCCCTGATCGTTGTTACCGATCGTGAGTACCGTGTAATCGACGCCGGTAATCTTGCGCGTTTGCTCTGCGATACGGTCACCGAGCGCCTGGGTCGCTGCCAGTGTGGTTCCCTCTGCAGCCCTTATCGAAATCTGGAACTGGGATTCGTCGTCTTCCGGCAGGAAGTTTTTGGGCACCATCGGTATCGTAAACTTCATGCTGAACAGAGATGCAAGGCAGGCGAGTACGATCACCCAGCGATGCCGCATCGAGAACTTCAGCAGCACCGTATAGACGGCGTCGATCGGCTTGAAGATGCCGGATGCCTTGCTGCCTTCGTTCGGTTTCACGGTACCATCGGCTGCACTTTCGGCGGTTGCACTGACCGGCATACCGTCCTGAGCTTCCCCGTCAAGACCCGTCTTCTTCTTGATTTTGATGTAGCGGGAAGCCAGCATCGGTGTCAGTGTGAAGGAGACAATCAGCGAGACGAAGATTGCAAATGCCATCGTTAGACCGAAGGAGTTCATAAAGCGCCCGACAATGCCCTGCATGAACGCGACCGGCAGGAAGACGGCAATCAGTGAAAGCGTGGTCGCCAGTACCGCCAGCCCGATTTCGCGCGTGCCCTCGATTGCCGCCTCGAACGGATTCATCCCTTTTTCTTCGATGAATCGATAGATATTCTCCAGCACCACGATCGCATCATCGATCACGATCCCGACCGAGAGCGTGAGCGCGAGCAGCGTAATGCCGTTGAGCGTGAAGTTCATCCAGTACATCAGCGCGAAGGTGCTGACGATCGAGGCAGGGATCGCAATTGCCGAAATCAGGGTCGTGCGAATGTTCCAGAGGAAGATCAGAACGACGAGTGCGGCGAGAATACTGCCGAGCTTGAGGTGCTCCTTGACGGCATCCGTCGAGGCTTTGATGTACTCGGATTGGTCGCGGGTGATACGAAGCTTGTAGCCAGGAGGGAGCGCCTTCGCGACGTCCTTCAGCTTGTCTTTGAGCGCGTCCACCGTCGTGACTGTATTCAGCCCCGACTGCTTGCGAACAGAGAGCAGCACCGTTGGCACTCCATCCAGATTTGCGACGCTGGAAGCCTCTTCCACTCCGTTGTCCACAGTCGCGACATCAGCGATACGCACCAGGGCGTCACCGTGCTTGGCAACGACGATCTGATTGAATTCGACTGGATTGAGCACGCGTCCGTAGGTTCTTAGCGTGAGCTCTCGCGTATTTTGATCGACCTTGCCTCCCGGAGTCTGGATGTTCTGGTCGTTGAGCGCTTTCTGCACGCCGATTGCGGTCACGCCGCGAGCCCGCATCTGGTCGGGATTCAGATTGATGTTTATCTGACGTTTGCGCCCGCCGACGACCCGCACCTGTCCGACTCCGCTGATACTTTCGATCTGGCGACGCAGCACTTTGTCGGCATACTCGGTCGTGTCGCGTATATTGCCAGCCGAGGATACAGCAATCTCCATGATCGGCGCGGCATCGGGATCGACTTTATCGACGATTGGAGATTTGATGTCGAGCGGCAAATTGGGGATGACGCCGTTGACTTTGTCACGTACCTCCTGCACCGCGACATTAATGTCCTTCTCGAGCTGGAAAGTCACGACGACCTGACCAACGCCTTCGTAGGAAGTGGAGTTCAGGGTATCGATGCTGCTGATCGTGTTGACAGCTTCCTCGACCTTATCGACGACATCGGTCTCGATCTCCTCGGGCGAGGCGCCGTCTTCACGGATCGTGATCGTAACGATCGGGAAGTCGACTTTTGGGAATCGGTCTACTCCGAGTTTGGTATAACCAAAATAGCCGACGACTGTGAGTGCGAGAATGATCACCGTCGCGAAGACGGGTCGTCGTACGCAGATTTCTGCTAACCACTGCATGGGCACTCTCCTCGCCGCTACTGGAAACTAGAGAGTTCTAGGTTTGCCAGACGGGGCGTTCGATGCGAAGATATTCGAGCGATCGATGGATTAATTTACACAAGTAAACTTTTCTGTACAGAAACAAATAGTCGCGAACTGCCACAAATATGCTCAACGAAGCCGGAGAACCACCAGAGCGAGAAAACCTCGTCGCCGATAAGGATATCTGTCAATTTCGTACTCATAACACCGCATACAGATCCCTGGCGAACATAAAAGTGGGGAATAATGCAAAAACATGACCGCCGGTCAGCTTTACACTTCGTACGCAGGAGCAAGCAGAATAATTCCACAGAATGGCAGCTATTTTAGACTTTGAAGCAAGGCTATTCATCGTCATCAACAGTTTATTCGTGAAGGTTATCAGCGATGCGCCCCATGATGCGATGCAGGGCGGCCAGTTCTTCATCGGTGATTCCGGTTAGCGCTGCGTCCTGCACCGATCGCCAGAGAACACGGATACGCGGCTCCAACTCCTGACCATGTACGGTGAGGTGCAAGTGTATCACGCGGCGATCCTGCGGATTCCGGACACGGTGCAGAAGGTTTTTTCGCTCCAGCGCATCGACCAGCGGCGTCAGCGTCGAGTTTTCCAGTCCGCATTTCTGCGCCAGTTCTGAAAGTGTCTGCCCATCGTCCTCTCCGATGTGCAGCAACAGCACTGTCGCGCTCGGAAGTAGATCGCCAAAGCCTTCGGACTGCATCTGGCGTGTCAGCCGCTGTCGAAACGCCATTCCTACGCTCTTGAAGAGACGATGCAGCGGTTCATCGCGGAGCACCGAAGCGGGTAAAGCGGGAACATCGTTGTTCATCGGGCAGCCAGAATCGCCATCAGCCCTATCCGTATCGGCGGAATGAGAGTGTGCGCCGAATGTTCCATGAGCATTATGCTCTTTCACTGCGCCTTTTACTGAAGCAATAGTCTCAGGCCGACTCAAATCGTCCACGCCTGCTCCGTACCAACCGGCGTCACCGTAATGCCTAGCCCGCGCAGAAAGGCAACTCCTGCTTCCAAATCGTCCTGACTGCCTTCCAGTTCCAGAACCAGCATCCCGCCAGCATGGCTATCGATATTGGCGCGGCGGATATTGGGCACGAGGCGGAAGTCTGTCACGAGGTGGTAGATGACAGGCTCTTTGACCTGTTCCAACGGGTAGTCCAACTGTACGCGTATGCTCTCCATAGTCGCCATTGCCTGCTCCTTCACGATTTTCGCTCGCTTCAGGGTCCTCTTCTCGAGCAGTATTGTCAACGCATTTCCCGAAACGAAATTCTTCTTTTGGTAAGGTGTGACTTCTTTCACAACGATTATACTGCATTTCTCACTCTCTGCGTGAAAGAAAAGGAGTATCCTATTACAGTAAGCGCACGAACACTTCCGAGTTGCATTCGCTCTGGTTTCTGCTCTTACTTCGTTCGCAGACTAATGGCAGCAGCCCAGACAAACGAGTTTTTTCAGAAATGTCCGCCCGATTGCTCGTTTGTCGACGTTTTGGCATGAATTGTGCAGTATAGTGATACGACCGAGCAATACAAGGCTACACCACTTCCGCGCCACATGTTTCCGCATCCAGGTACTTGCATCTCAAGCGCTCTGCGCTAGATCGACTTCTTCGAGGAAGACTCGTATCCACTGTTCCCTGAGACGCGCTTTCTGTCAGTCTGGCAAAAGCCGCTCTCACGACCTCTGAAGGAGAATTGCATGTCTCGTTTCTCGCTCGTCTCACGCTTCAGCAAACTGCTGACGCCCGTTCTGCTGCTCGCCATCGCCGGCGCCGCGCAGGCAAGCACCTACTACGTCGGCTCGCTCGGAAACGACGGTTATTCCGGCGGCTCGCCGCTCAATCCCTATCTGACGATCCAGCACGCGATCAATGCGGCGAACAGCGGCGATACGATCTTCGTTCTGGCAGACACCTACACGGGAACCGGCAACAAAGACCTCGACTTCGGCGGGAAGAACCTGACTCTCGAAGCGCTGCCCTACTATGGCGCCGCAACCACTGTCACGATCGACTGCCAGGGCAGCGGGCGCGGCTTCTACTTCCACAACAGCGAAAGCCCGGCAGCGGTGGTCGATAGCTTTAACGTGATCAACGGTAATTTGGGCAGCTCCGGCTACGGCGCGGGCGCCTATCTCATCGGCAGCAGTCCGACCTTTATCGACTGCACGCTCGCTTCTGGCAAAGCCTATGTTGGCGGCGCGGTCTACATGTATTCCTGCAGTCCGACCTTCACCGGCGCGACCTTCAGCAAGAACACTGCGACCTGGGGTGGGGCGGTCTATCAAGACGCCTACAGTTACCCGATCTTCTCGCACAGCAAGTTCACAACAAACAAAGCCTCCGCCTACGGCGGCGCGGTTTCCGCTTACCACGGCAACGCCACCTATAACAACGACACCTTCACTGCCAACACAGCAAATTATGGCGGCGCGTGCTACAACGACTACAACTGCTACCCGTCGTTCTACGGCGGCACGTTCAGCGGTAACAAAGCCACCTATTACGGCGGCGCGTTCTACAATTACGATAACGCCAGCCCGAGCTTGTTCAACACGGTTATCAGCGGCAACTCGGCTACTTACGGAGGCGCGTTTTTCAACTCCAACACCTGCAGTCCGGCGTTCGTCAACGCGACGATCACCGGCAACAAAGCCACCACGCAGGGCGGCGCGATCTACAACGACACCAACTCCAGCCCTTACTTCGACTGGAGCATCCTGTGGGGCAACAAAGTCGGTTTGACCGACAACGAAATCTACGATGCCGACACAACGAGTGTTCCTTACCTCTACGTCACCGATATTCAGGGCGGCTGGAGCGGTGGCGGCTATGGAGTCCTCAATACCGATCCGAAGTTCGTCAGCACGACCGACTTTCATCTGCAGTCCATTTCGCCGCTTATCGATGCAGGTGACGCTTACGGTGATACTATCGACGATAACGATGGCAATCCCCGCGTCGCCAACAGCTACACCGACCTCGGCGCCTACGAGCGCGCTCTGCCGACTGCGATCAATGACAGCTATTCGATGTATGCCAATACGACGCTTACGGTCAGCGCAGCAAATGGCGTGCTCGCCAACGACCTCGCCAACAAAGGCGGCACGCTCTCCACAGTGCTTGTGAACTAACCCGTCTATGGCACGCTAACGCTCAAATCCGACGGCTCCTTCACCTACAAAGCGGCAACGGGCTTCACCGGCACACAGACCTTCACCTATAAGGCGAAGAACAGCAAGGGCACCAGTTTCGCCGCTACCGTCACCATCACCATCAGCTGATAGTAACTATTCCCTCACCTCGATCTCTCTTACCGCTGCTGCGGCAAGAGGGGATGAATACAGATGTTTGAGAGTGTGAGAGCGATGACTACTGATATTGGTTTATCGACTGAGAAACCTCCCCTGTGTGCCACAATAGGGTGAGACAAAATCCCGTACACGAAATAGTGTAGATCGCCAGGGCGGAGAACAGGATTTCTCCCATGAGTACACCATTGACCGACAGCCCAACTACCAAGTTTGCTACCAACGGACACCAGCCGCCTACGCCGTCCCCTTCCTTTCGCCCGGATCCGCAGGTTCCTGAGCGCGCTTCGCGCCGCCGCTTCACGGCTGCCTACAAGGCGCGTATCCTTAAGGAAGCAGACGCCTGC
>JBBQPY010000132.1:0-15245 GCA_038216735.1 Chthonomonadales bacterium | reverse complement strand
GCATCTGCTGCTCACAGGCAGTCAACTCACGCAACGGAGATTTCTTACGACGGGACATGGGCGGCTCCGAGCAGTTAAGGATAGCCCAGTATACCCGTGAAAACTGTTTATACCGATGTGCAATGCAAATGACCCACTAGTAAGATTTATACCTCTCTTCCCAAAGCTGTGTGGATCGCGGGTAACTCAGCGTGCTCTAGCGAATATCTTTAATGATTGCGGCGTGAAATATAATCCTCAAGCGAATCTTGCCAGGTGCGCAAATCATCTTTGCCCTGTAACTCGAGCGCGAAATGACGCAGAACTGAGTAGGCGGGACGGCGAGTGGGGGAGGGCCACTGGCTGGCTGGCATCGGATGAACGATCACGTTCGGCTTTCCAGCAAAGCGCAGTGTGGTCGCTGCGAACTCGCACCAGGAGCAGAAGCCGCGATTGGAAATATGGTAGGTTCCATATAAACTCGAGGGCAGCAGAGAGATGATTTTTGCGGCGAGGTCTATCGTGTGTGTCGGGCTGCCGACCTGATCGCAGACGACATTCAGTTCTGTTTTCGTCGCTGCAAGGTCGATCATTTTCCCCGGAAAACTGGGCCCGTGCACGCCAAATAGCCACGAAGTCCGGGCTATGAAATGCTTACGACAGAGCTGTGCGACGAGACGTTCACCTGCCAGTTTCGAGGCTCCGTAGTGGCTGAGCGGGTTGGGGATGTCGAACTCAGTATAGGGCTCGGTCTTCGATCCATCGAAAACGAAATCTGTGCTGATATAAACGAGCGTAATATTGTGTGCGCCGCAGACCGCCGCGACGTTCCACGTGCCCTGTGCGTTGAAACGGTAGGCTTTGTCCGGGTCACGCTCGCAGCCATCGACGTCGGTGTATGCCGCAGTGTGGATAACGGCGTCCGGCTGGTGGTGCAGTATGACAGACGCAACATTTTCCGGGTCGGTCATATCGAGCCGTTCCCATGCAGGCACGTTCATGCCTTCTCGCGCTCCTATATCCGTGCGCGCGACACTATGACCCGCCTCCTCCAGCAGTCTACAGAGATCAATCCCCAGCATTCCATTCGCACCCGTCACCAGTACGCGCATCAGCCTCTCCTTCAAAGATGATTTTTCGCAAGTTCCCTGTACTCCGCCTCGTGCCTTTGGGAAGCAATGAGAAGAGGGTGGGCGCTGCACCGTATTCATTTGAGCCAGTTCAGACCTGCTCCCGGTTTATCAAAAGCGAACAGTAGCAGCACGGTCGCGAACCATACCCCGATTGCGATTTGGAGCATACGATCCTTGAGCAGCACCTCATCGGGCGCACCTCCCCAGCCTTTTTGATAGACGAGATAAAGGTATCGACAAACACTGTAGATCACGATTGGAACCGTGACCCAGAGATGCGGATGCGCTTTCGCGGTCTCGGATTCGATGCTATAGACGGAGTAGCAGACAATCGTAACACCAGCCACGACATTGATCATCTGATCGAGGAAAGGCAGCCCGTAGTCGTCGAGAATCGCGCGGTGCTTGCCCGCCCCGCTCCCAAGCAGTACGAGTTCCTGTCGTCGTTTGCCGAATCCCAGGAAGAGCGCTAGCTGCAGAGAGCAGAGCAGCAACCAGTGCGAAATCCCTACCCCGATCACAAGCCCCCCGGCAACCGTTCGGAGAACAAAGCCGATCGCGATCGTGAAAACATCCAGCAGTACCAGATGCTTCAGCGAATAGCAGTAGCCGATCTGAAGCACGAGATAAGCGGCCGCCACGATACCGAAAGCGGGACTCAGCCAGAAGCTCGCAGCCAGACTCCCAATCCCCAGCAGCCACATCGCTCCTGTCGCGATGGGAACCGGTAGTTCGCCGGAGGCGATCGAGCGCTTGCATTTCTTTGGGTGCAGTCTATCCTGCTCGACATCGAGCAGATCGTTTAGCAGATAGATGGTGCCGGTAATACCCGTGAAGAGTAAGAACCCGAGAATGGCACGAATCGTCAGCGCGGAGTCTGTAAACTTATTGGCGAAAATCAGTGCCGCAAATATAAACAGGTTCTTGGTAGCCTGTTTCGGTCGAATCGCTTTCAACAGCGCGATCGAAAGCTGGATCGGATTGCGTGAAGTGGGTTCAGCGGCGATTATAGCTTCGGAAGGGTCTAATCCGTTGACGCGCACTCCGGTAGGCTGGTTGATTTGTTCGTCCATAGATGATTCTAAACGGTTTTGCGAGACGGCATTCGACAAAAATTATTCATGATTGCTCTCCAAGCAGTCTCGACAAAGCTACTTCGGCTAATTATTCCGATTAGCTTCCCCGATCTGCAGCTATCCGGGCGGCAAGATGCGTAGTTGAGCGTCCTTCAGTGAACGGAAGCAGTACGATTTTACCACCATAGCGTTCCACGACGGCCGTTTCCGGCAGCCTTGCGAGATCGTAATCGCCGCCCTTGGTGTGAATATCGGGACGGATATGAGAAAGAAACATCTCTGGCGTCGGCTCATCGAACATCGTAACATAATCGACACAGCCCAGCGCGGCAAGCAGTTCGGCGCGTTCTAACTCGGTGACGAAGGGACGCGTTGGGCCTTTGAGGACTCGTGTACAGGCATCGGAATTGATTGCGACAACAAGCAGGTTTCCCAGTGCGTTAGCCGCTTGAAGATACCGAATGTGACCGACGTGGAGCAGATCGAATACACCGTTCGTTGTGACAATGCTATCTCCTCCTAGCCTTCGCCTCTCGATTATCCGGCTCAGTTGGGTCCAGTTTGTGATTATGTCTCCCATACTTTCTCTCCAATGACTTTATTGTACCAGCAGTTACGAACGAGTGTGACAGCTGACAAAATATTCGCGGGACATAGACGAAGCATTCACGAATTGCTCTTTCAGGGGGTATGCTATGTCGAAGAGCGGGCTGACTAACCGAAAGTCGAGACTGAAAATCGATACGGAGGGGAACCAAGGATGCTGCGAGTTGCACTGGTCGGGGCAGGCGGAATGGCCGGAATTCACGCGGGCTGTTACGCCAGGATAGAAGGCGCAGAGCTTGTCGGCGTACTCGATACGCGGCAGGAAGCTGCGGAAGCGCTCGCTAATAAACATGGCACGGCGGCATACACCGATTTCGCAAAAATGCTGACAGAGACGAATCCCGATGTCGTGGATGTCTGCTGCCCGACTCCCTGGCATGTCGATTATGTCTGTCAGGCTGCTGCGCGCGCAGCCGAACTCGGTATTCGCGGGATTTCGACGGAGAAGCCGATGGCGCGTACGCTCGCGGATTGTCATCGTATGGACGACGCCTGCACAGACGCAGGTATCCCGCTATTCGTCGCACAAGTCGTTCGCTTTTTCCCTGAATTCGCGATGGCGAAACGTGGTGTCGATGAGGGCAGAATCGGGAAGCCCGCCGCAGTGCGCACCCGACGGGGTGGCCAGATGCCGCGCGGCTGGAACGACTGGTACGGAAATTTTGCACTGAGCGGTGGACTTATCCTCGACCTGATAATCCATGATTTCGACTGGCTGCGCTGGACATTCGGGGAGGTCGAGCAGGTCTACGCAGTCGGGTCGCACGGCAAACTGCCGAATTTCGATTATGCGCTCGTTACCTTACGTTTCAAGAGCGGGGCAATCGGTCATGTAGAGGGCACGTGGAACGACCCATCCGGCTTCAGCGTGAAATTCGAGCTCGCCGGCGACGAAGGTTTGATCGAATACAACATGAACCAGCCGACCGGTGTGCCCTTCAAGAGCGCAATTCAGGGCGTAGAGGGCGACCGAGCTGCCGTTGCCGTTCCTGAAAGCCCGATGAATACCAATCCCTATCAACTCGAGCTGGAGCATTTTCTCGATTGCCTGGAGCGCGGAGTGACCCCGAGCATCACCGCAAAGGATGGCATCGAAGCGGTACGTATCGCACTCGCCGCGCTCGAATCGATCGAGACAGGACTGCCGGTGACGCTATGACACAGGAAAATCCACAGGAAAAGGCAAATGAAAAGCCTGTCGCCGCTTTTGAAGAGCTCGATCGATTCCGACGTTACAAGTCTGGAAAAGACTGCCCGATGTGTCTGAGTATTTCACCGGGTTCTGCCGAAAATCTTAGTTCGAATGTCGTTGCGAAACTCACATCAGGCAGTGTACATTTGCAGAACGACGCCGATTATCATGGGTACTGCATCCTGATTTTTAGCCGTCACGCAGTAGAGCTTCACGAACTGAGCGCCGATGAGCGTAAGCATTGGATTGAGGACATCGCGCGTATCGGAAGCGCGGTCACGGATGTATGCGACCCCGTGAAGCTCAACTATTCGATGCTCGGCAATATGGTGCCGCACCTGCACTGTCATATTATGCCGCGCTATTTCGCCGATCCGGAGTGGGGTGGGCCACCTGCTTTCCGCGCGTCGGAGATCCGCAGGAAACTGGATACTGGTGACTTCGAGCGTTTAAAGCTTGCATTGAGCGAAGCATTGGTGTGAATCTGTTGTTAGCTTCAGCTTTCCAGGCATAGGAACAAAGTCAGCCGGGACTTCGTATCCCAAAGTAGATAGAAATGGTTCACGGAGCAAATTGGACAATCGGTCATTCAAATTGAATAGTATGCTGATTATTGCTGCCCTGATAGGTCTTTTCCTCGGTCTATCAGGATGGCAGACGAGCGCGTCGGCGCACTGCACCGACAGCGCTCACAACCACGCGTGCTGTGCAGTTCAGAGTGCCTGTCACTGTCCGACGGATGTAGGAAACCCGACAAAATCTACACAACTGAAAACCACTTGTTCCTGTCCGATCACGCCTACAGTTCCTCAGCCACCCAGCAAAGCTTTTGCGCCATCTATCGAGCGAGGAGCGCTGATACTGCCATCGAGCATTTACGAGCCACCTATACGTTTTAGAGAGTACAAGTTTGCACAGGCACGCGGCGACACCCTGCCGAACACGCCTTACCCATCCGCTTCTCCTCCCCGCGCGCCACCTTTCCCGGCATGAATTCGTCTGCGAGATAATCATAAATCGCAGCTTGTCGTCATTGCTTTCGGGAAAGGAATCTTACCCATGTTTGCTAATAACAAAATAACCCGCTTGATCGTCTGTCTCACGCTGATGATCGTACCTGTATCTGCCTTTATACAACCAGCCAATGCTGCGAACGGGACGCAAGACTCAGCGGCGCCGAAGCTAACTGTCCGCGATGTGGGCAGCTACAAGATCGAACTGCGCATGCCAGTCGATGGGCTCTACGCCGACGTAGAGACCGACATAGAATTTCACGTCTCCGATACGACTCAGGATGATCCCGTACTCGGTGCGGCTCCGATTGTCAACGCGAAAGTCAGCGCAGCGATCCTGATGCCAGCTATGCCATCGATGCCCCAGCAAGAGCCGAAAATACATCAAGAGGGAGTGCCGGGGGACTATGGCGTCGTGGCTTATTTTCCACACGGCGGCGATTACCAGTTGACCCTGATCGTTACGCCTCCCAGCGCGAAGCCGATAAAGGTTACTTTCCTATTAAGCGTCAACGATGCAGCAGCGCGTCTGGGCAAGCCTGCACAGCCGAAACCCTACACGCTAGAAGTGACTCCCTCCGCCTCGCCTCAGGCAGGAGTGCCGAATTCGCTGAGCATAATCGTGCGCAGCCGCGCCACCGGTCTGCCGGTCACCGACTTCGACACAACGCACACAAAGAAGATTCACTTTATCGTCGTGTCGAAAGACCTCTCCTATTTTTCTCACGAACACCCGGAGCTCGGCGCAAATGGCAGCTGGACGCTGCCGTACACGTTCCCGAGAGGGGGCGAATATCGACTATTCGCAGACACCGCGCCGCACGGCGCGGGTTCACAGGTTGTGATGCAGCCGATCACTGTGGCTGGAAGTACAGGCGTCTCTGGTACGAGTGCTGGAAAACTCGTACCGTCAGCCGCAATCGCGCCTGTCGATGGCGTGCAGGTACGAATGCAGACGAATGCCCAAACGCTCATTTCCGGCAAAATGCTGCCCCTTTCCTTCACATTGACGGATGTGCAGACAAATCAATCAGTCACCGATCTCGAGCCTTATCTCGGCGCGATGGCGCATCTCATCCTTGTCGAGCAGGATGCCACGACATTCGTACATTGTCACCCTGATGAGACCGATCCTACGAATGGACATAAAGGAAGCATTACCTTCAATGCCAGATTCCCGAAGGCAGGCGTCTATAAAGGCTGGATTCAGTTCCAGCGCGACGGCAAGGTGTCGACGGCTGCTTTCGTCGTGCGCGCTTCGGCAAAAGGCGGTGTGAAATGACCCTTTCCTACCGATCAGGAACACAGAAACGAGCGCTGTCGATTCTACTGATTTTGGTTTTTGGCCTGGGTATGACGCTGCCATCCTTCGCGCATGAGGATGACGACACGAAGAAGCTGCCGCCAACAAAAGCGGGCAAAATGCTCGCGGCGGCACGTGCAGCTATGGATGCGGCAAAGAAACAACTTATCGAAAGCGGTAAGTACGCCTGCTGTGTCAAGGCGGGGTCGGGATCGAAAGTCGCCGGCTGCGATCGATGTGCGAAGGAAAACGGCTCCTGTCGCTGCGCACAAAGTCTTGCGGAAGGTAAAGGCGTTTGCGGAGAGTGCTACGGCGGCTGGAAAGCGGGGAGGGGAGCTGTGCCGGGAATCAAGAAAGCGAGCGTGACGCTGCTGTCTTCCTCGCATCAGGGCATGGCGGGTATGCCCGTGATGACAGGAAGCGCCGATAAAATACCTGCCGATCTCACTGCAGCCCGCACAATTCTCAATGATGCCAAGCGCATACTCGTGAAGGAGAAACGATTTGTCTGCTGTATCGGACACGGTGGCTGCGACGAGTGCGCCTACGAAGCAGCCTGCCCCTGCGGAAGGCAAGCCGCTCTGGCTGCAAAAGGAAAAGGTATTTGCGGCCAGTGTTACGACGGGTGGCAGTCAGGTATCGGACGTCTCGCAGGTCTCACTCCGCAAGACATGAAAATGGATACCGAGGGGATGATGGGTATGCATGGCGACATGGACAAAATGGGAGGTATGGGATCGTATGCCGGAATATCCATGAATCAAAAAGCGTCCGGCACATCCTGGCAGCCCGCCGTGTCACCGATGTATATGCTGATGCGCGATTCAGGACGTTGGAATTTGATGGGAATGTACAATGTCAATCTGTCGTACGACCGTCAGGATGGACCGCACGGCGATTATCAGTACAACTCGACGAACTACGCGATGCTGATGGCAACGCGCGCTCTTGGCAGGGATCAGCTCGAACTGAGCGGTATGCTCAGCCTCGAACCGCTAACGGTCACTCCGGGCGGCTACCCGCTGCTGTTTCAGTCCGGTGAATCTTATCACGGTAAGCCGCTCGTCGACCGTCAGCACCCTCACGATCTGTTCATGGAGGTGGCGGCACACTATCGCCATGCGCTCAGCAAGGACAGCGGCATACAGGTTTATCTTGCGCCTTCGGGTGAACCCGCTCTCGGCCCGACTGCCTATATGCATCGCCTGTCCGCGCTCGATAATCCGATGGCGCCCATCGGCCACCACTGGCAGGATAGCACGCATATTACCTTCGGTACGGCTACCCTTGGCGCATGGTCGAAGCATATCCAGCTGGAAGGATCGATTTTCACCGGGCGCGAACCGAACGAACACCGATACGATTTCGACCGGATGAAATTCGATTCCTACTCAGCGCGTCTCTCGTACAATCCCTCAGCGAACTGGAGCCTGCAGACTTCGTATGGCTCGCTGCACAGTCCAGAACAACTGAGACCCGACGAGGCGATTCGTCGTACCACTGCTTCCGCGACGTATACTCATGCGCGCAAAAACGGTGGCTTCTGGTCTACTTCTCTGATCTGGGGAAGGAATGCCGGGGGTGGTTTGATCTCTGACAGCCTGAATCTCGAAAGCGAACTCAATCTTGCCGACCGAAACACGTTTTTCACACGGCTCGAATATGTGCAGAAGTCAGGCGATGAACTCAATCTGCTTCCAGGCAGTCGAAAATTCGACACGGGCGCGCTGACTTTCGGGTACGCACGCGACATCACGCCGAACCGCAGCTACCAGACAGGCATCGGTGCGGCAGTTACTGTCTACCCGCACAGTGGTTCGCTCGATCCAACTTATGGCAGTTCACCGATGGGCTTCTGGCTGTTCATTCGCATTCGTCCGTCGGCGATGAAGCACATGCATTAGCAGCATTGGCATTAGAAAGACCGGGCAGCAGTACAGCAATAGGAAGGTAGAGGGGCTCACTCCTTCCCATTGCAGTACTGCTTTGCTCATTCCAATTACTTTTTCTTTTCATCATCGATTTCCGCCACTGGCACCTTTTCATGTTTTGCCTCGATCGGCTCTGTGTTATATACTGTTTTCCGATCGAAGAGGGTCAATTGCTGGACGATCCCGTCCTCAGTGGCATAGTAACGTCGCGGAGCTTCCTGCTCGTCCGATAGCCCGCCGAGTTTGTTAACGGTTTCCACAATTTCCGGGAGACAGTATTGTGTCAGCGACTCTCGTATATGAAATCCATTGAACCTGAGAACCTGCCACCCCAGCGCTGCCAGAGCGTTATTGCGCTCATTATCTTCAGGAATACGCGCTGTGACTGCGTGCCAAGTATCTCCGTCAGTTTCGATATTCAATTTGCCGTTGGCACAGAAGAGCGCAAAATCGAGTCTGTAGTGCTTTTGATTGGTAAGGATATCGTATTGTCGCTCGGCTCTGATGCGAAGCCCACGCAGCGCATTCCACAATGCATCTTCCAGAGGACTGTCGTCATAAAGGTCATTGAGCTCTTTCGCTGACTGCAATTTCCGAAGTGTAGTTGGTATGAAAACGACTCGACGCTGACGCAAGCTTACGATTGGATCGGGAAGCGTTTCAATGCGTTCGAGAAAGCACTGGAAGTACTCCTTGCCAGATTTTACATTTTGCATTTCGTCGGGGAAGAGCGTTTCGCGTCGAACACGAAGGATGTTCACAACACGGGCAAAGTAGCGAATCGCATAGGCTTCGTCGCGAAAGATCTTTGTCTGATAGAAAGCCAGCCATTCTGGAGGGAAGCGCTGAGGAGCATTCAGGACAGGAATTCGATACCACAATTCTTCCTGAACCCGCCGCCAGTCCGCCACATTGTTGACGATTACAACGAGTGTCGTCCCACGCGCGGAAGGAAAACGAATGAGGGAATTTTTCCGTGGAGCGCCTGGATCGATAGTGTCACACTTTCTGCCGATTTATGTTTTATGGTGGCGATGATGAAACGAATCCCACACAACATCACGAATGCGTATCATAGCTGCGGGAACCCAGTTTGCTAGATGACGTCTAATCATCTGTACAGTGTGGAGAGAGTATCACAATTTCTTAGCTCAGCAAACAGCTTACAAGGAAGAAAGATCAATGAAAATACAACCAAACAACCGTTACCTTTCGCTCACCGCCTTGCCACTCTGCGTACTCTATGGAGGCTTATCGACTACTGCTCTTGCTGCGCCGCCTCGTCAGCATCCGCACTATATTCACGCACTCGTCAGCCTGCGCAACGCACGCGCCCTCATTAATGCGACAGACCAGAGGCATGTCGTCACAGATGAGCGGAATGCGGTCATGGAGATCGATCAGGCGATCGCTGAGATCAAAAAAGCTGTGTCTGAGGATCGTAAAAGCATCGATGATCACTTAACAGTAGATCCGAAACTTCCTCGTGTCAAGCGGCTGCGACAAGCAGGTAAATTGCTTGACGAAGCTCACCACGATCTTACATCAGTCGCAGAGGATGATAAAGCAGCACTCGGGTGGAGACAACGCGCAATCGGCGATACAGACGCTGCAGCTAAAGACGTACAAAAGGCGACAAACGATGCCTTCTACGATGATCATAACCCGATACCGGGTGCAGATCGCTGGTACGCGAAAGCTATAGCGGATATGCGTCTTGCACGCGCGCTTTTAAGCAATGCAGGACGAGATAAGAGCAGTGTGATGGCGGACGAACGCAGCGCGGCGCTCTGTCTCACAGATGCGATAGTACAGGCGAAAATCGGCGCAGTTGATGACGGTCAGAGTATCGAAGCCAACCCGCCAATCGATAAAAATCTATCACATAAAGACCGTCTCGCACAGGCGCTCAAACTGGAAATGGAAACACAGTACCGGCTGACGCACGATCGCGAAGCCGCCGGGGTGAGCGCTAGCATCCTCGCAAAAACGGTAACGCAGTTGAACCGGGCAATCGCCGCAACACAGAAGGCAGCAGGTGATCGCTCTGCGCAGCAGGAGAGTACACAGTGGTATATCAAAGCAATCAATGATATGAGGTATGCCCGGGCACTCCTGAACAATACCGACGCCACAGAGGGCAATGTGATGCAGGATCAGCGCAGCGCCGCGCTCAGTCTGACAGATGCGATCCTACAGGCGAAGCTTGCGGCTGTCGAAGATAAACTGAGCCTGCCGCCAATTCCACAAATCGACAAATCGACACCACGTTCAGACCGTTTGGCGCAGGCCCTCAAAATACAACTGGAAACTCAGGATCGGCTTCTGCACACGCATACTCCTGCAGGCAAAGAGGCTGGAATTCTGGCGTCAACGCTTAAGCAGTTGAATCGGGCGATTAGTGCAACGCAGAAAGCTGTATCGGACGATAAGATCGACGATAGCAAGATCAAACATAAATAGCTTCGTTAGTAGCGGAGTGCCCGCCTCTTTCAACAGCGGACAAATATTCTGCCTCTCTTCGCACGTGTGAAGAGAGGCAGGATGTGTTCGAACGGTCTTCAAGCTTACCCCGTCCTGAACGACCAGAATCGACGGATACCTAATGGAGGAAGTGCCGAATCGAGGTGGTGACCATTGCGATACCGTTTCGATTTGCAACCTCGATTGTATCCTGGTCTTTTTTGCTGCCTCCCGGCTGGATAATCGCAGTTATTCCAGCCGCTGCGGCTGCTTCCGGACCATCCGGGAATGGGAAGAAAGCGTCGGAAGCCATCACTGCACCACGTGCAAGATCGCCTGCCTGCTCGACCGCCAGCTTCACGGAGCGCACTCGATTCATCTGCCCCGCGCCGACCCCGAGCAGTTGTAAGCCTTTGCTGAACACAATCGCGTTGCTCTTGACGTGGCGCATCACTTTCCATGCGAAAAGCAGTTCCTCTATTTCCGCTGCGGTGGGGGCGCGATCGGTAACGAGTTTCAGGTCGGCAGCAGTAATCACGATCTGATCTGGCATCTGGACGAGCAGTCCACCGGTCACACGCTTGAAGTCCATGCCAGTCGTCGCTGATTTTGCGCGCC
Source organism: Chthonomonadales bacterium (assembly GCA_038216735.1). Lineage (GTDB taxonomy): Bacteria > Armatimonadota > Chthonomonadetes > Chthonomonadales > Chthonomonadaceae > JBBQPY01. The sequence goes on along the minus strand of JBBQPY010000132.1, from coordinate 3,931 downwards.
ACCCATGTAGATCACCGACTTCGAGGAGGCGGAGGTTTGCTCCCCAGGCTTTCTTTTCTGTCAGGATCGGAATCGAATCCGGCGTGAATCTTGGCGCAATGATCGCCTCGAAAAATGTGTTTTTAGAGGTAATTTCTTCGGCAGTTTCTGCATCGATCGGGCGCGTAACGGCAAGTATTCCTCCGAAAGCCGAGGTCGTATCGCCGAGCCTGGCTTTGCGGAATGCTTCCGCCAGAGTCACCCCGAGCGCAGCCCCACAGGGATTGGTATGCTTGATGATGACAGCGGCAGGCATGGCCTCCTCGCTGTATTCTTTGACGGTTTCAAGGGCTGCGTTCAGATCATAAAGGTTGTTGAATGAAAGTTCCTTGCCATGAATCTGTTTCGCCGTCGCAACGCAAGGTTCCGTAACGGCAGAATCGATATAGAAAGCCGCCTGCTGATGTGGGTTTTCGCCGTAGCGGCAGTCCTGTGCCTTCTGGTATCGAATGGAGAATTCTATAGGGAAGGAAGGGGTCGTGGCTTCTGTTCCTACTGAAGGCAGCGTTTGAGGGTCGGATTCTTCCGCAAACCTGGCGGTCAGCCATTCGGAAATCATACCATCGTAGTCGTGGGTTGTCGTGTAGGCTTTAGCAGCCAAATGCCGCCGTGTTGTGAGAAGGGTGTCGCCGTTGTTCGTCGCTATTTCATTCAGTATCTGTGCATAGTCGATGGAGTCAACGACGACGGTGACACTCTCGTGGTTCTTAGCGGCAGAACGGATCATTGCGGGGCCGCCGATGTCGATATTTTCGATAGCGTCAGCAAGCGTCACTCCCGGTTTCGAAATCGTAGCAGCGAACGGATAGAGGTTTATGCACACCAGATCGATCGGGAGGATACCGTGCAGAGCGATCGCTGCCAAATGTTCCGGTTTACTTCGTTCCGCAAGTATGGCGCCATGTACGGCGGGATGGAGGGTTTTGACACGCCCGTCGAGCATCTCCGGGAAACCGGTGACGTCACTGACATTCGTTACGGTAATACCTGCTTCTGCGAGAGCGCTGGCGGTGCCTCCAGTCGAAAGGATCTCATATCCTGCGTCTGTAAGCCCCTGTGCGAAGGGGATAAGCTCTGATTTATCAGAAACACTGAGCAGGGCGCGGCGTGGGGCAGTTCTCCGATCGGGAGATGAATTGAAGGTCATAGCATGTATTCCTTTGCGCATCGTAGGGGTGTCGGAGCAAAGACAAATTGCGTCGGAAGAGACACAAAAATACTGCCCGGGCAATCCTATAGAGTGATAAGGTTGCCCAGGCGCGCGACAGGAGTCTCAGAACGCGCTTCCCCAGGGTTAGCCCTGCGAACGCCAGTTGCGCGTTTGGTTTCTATTTTCAAGCAGAAGTCGGTCGCTTCTACTCTTGACTACGTTTTTATATACCCGGATTCGCTGAGTTCTGTCAATGTTTACACTCCATCAAAAGCGACTGCATCGATCCAGTAGCCGAACGCGCGTTCCCTCGCCTCTCCATCCACGTACCGAACCCTTGACAGCACGCTCCTCGTCCTCTATAATGGGAGCATTGGACAGTGTCACAGCTCCCTACAATGAATCGTATTGGGTTGTCTATCCCCGCGCCATGCGGCAGGTCGAATGTAACCTCCTGATGCGCGCGTCGTCAAATTAGTGTCATAATAAGTGCGCCTCTCTTACAACACGGGCACTTTTGGAATCGGCATTCCGATGCCGACTTTTACCAACTTTAGACTCAATACTCAACACGAGGGGACACCTTTTATGCCGCGATTAAATCTAGTGAGTAGATGCTATACACGCAGGACGTACTGCGCGATGATGACAGCGCTCTTGCTGCCCGCAGTGTTTGCGGCGACGGCTGTTGCGGGAGAGGCGCGAGAAGCTCCTGCAAGTAAAAAAAGGGCTGCAGCCGACAGTAAGTTCACGGTTCCCCTCGCAGTAGAGTGGAAGTTCACCGGTGTCAGTTTTGCCAACAACGATGCCACACCCACAGTCACGGAAGACACAGTCTATTTCGCTTCAGGCAGTCGCGTCTATGCTGTCGATACGGTCAGTGGCTCGCTGAAATGGAAATATCCTTCCGACAACTTTTTGCAGCGCCTTACGACGACTACGCCCGTCTATGCTGATGGCACCGTTTTCGTCGGAACGGGCGAAGGCTTGTATGCCCTCGACGCAAAAACCGGGAAATTGAAATATCCAGGGTTTATTGTGCCGAACGGCGTTGCTGTTTCTCCCGTGGTGATTGGCGACAGCGTGTACTTTGGCGCAGGCAGCGGGCGCGTGTATGGCCTCAATACGAAGACAGGTGAGCCGATCACTCCTGCCTACGCGAAAGGACTCGACTTCGGGGCAGACCTGGCAGGCGATTTCAGCGTCGATAACGGACTGTTGTATGTAGTTACAACGGATCAGGTTCTGCGTGTACTCGATCCTACGACCGGCTCACAGCGCTGGTCGCATCGCATGGATGCTGACGTTCGCAAAGTGGTGCCCGTTGCGGCTGGCGAGAATCTTTACGTCGCGGCAGGAAGTTCACTATCGAATTTCCGACTGAATAATGGCGAGCCTCGCTGGACGCTTCCACTTCCAAGCAATGCCTCAGCGCCTGTTGCCGTCGATGCGGATGACAATGCTTTCGTAATTACCTCCGAGCGCTACCTCTATGCGATTGATTCGCGGGGACGATCCGTCTGGAAAATCGCGCCTCGGGTCGATTATGAGGTTTCGGCGCGGCCTATTATCGCAGGAGATGTACTGATTGTCGGAACCCGAGGAGGCGGCATTTATGGCTATGATCGACTGACAGGCGAACTGAAATGGAACTATGCCGTGCGACCTAGTTCTACGGATCCTTTCAATGTCCCGACTGCGGTTCGAGTCTCTTCCCGTCCTGTAGCTTTTGGTGGCGGGCTGTTTGTTCTGACGGATGATGGGACACTCACTGCGTTCCGCAACGACGCAGCGGATAATACTCCGCCATCCGTCACACGCCTGGACCCTGAGCAAGGCGAGTATGTGGGAAACCAATTGCCGTTCCGCATCGGCGCAAAAGTGCTCGATGATGGATCGGGTCTCAATGCTGCAACGATGGTCTTCAAGATCGATGCGACGGAAATACCACGACGACGTGAGACCGATGCGCTGGCTTCGGGCAAATCGTCGTACACCTTCGATAAAGATACCGGGCAACTCGAATATAATATTCTTGAAAGTGAGTCGGGCAAATCCAACGCACTAGCCGACGGACATCACACGGCAACTTTGATTGCCGAAGACTGGTTTGGTAACAAAGTCACAAAGGCCTGGACGTTCACTGTAGACAGCGCCCTGCGCGGTATAAAGCGCAAGAATCAGCAGCGACCCGGCGGAAGACCGGGTCCGGGCGGTCCTGGCGTAGGTGGCGGTGGACTTTCCGGTGGGCCGGGTCGTCGTGGCGGTGGCGCGGGTGGCGGTAAGGACGGTGGCGCTGGCGGTGGGAGTGGGGAATAGTTTCCTGCTTCTTCCTACACAACTGGTACTCGGCACGGAGCTTGTTTACAAGCGCTGATCGAATATCTATAAGTCAGAATTCAGAGCGCGCGTCCGCAGCCTTATAGCGCTGTGGCCGTGCGCTGAATTCTTTATGCAACATGCCAACCAAACGCGACTTCCAGTACAGCATCGGGCTAAAGTTCTCTCCTACCGGCGAGAACACGGATTGCCTCACCACTGCCTTTCCCTTTGCTGCAGATTCGGAAGAAAGGGCTTTGAGAACCAACAGGTGCTGATTCTGATCAGGTGATTGCAAGTTTGTGATCGTTATCAAAGCTAAAAATAATTGGTGTGTGGGTTCCGGTTTTTAGTGGTAAACGGTAGTAGCTGTTCGGGGATACCTGACATCGATCCAGAGACTACCTGCATACAGGATTGCTC
>JBBQPY010000131.1:0-15293 GCA_038216735.1 Chthonomonadales bacterium | reverse complement strand
CGCCAAGAAAGGCATCTATAAGGATAGCGCCCGGTCCAGCAAGAGCTTCTTTGTCAAGTCCAGCGGCTTGCGTTGGATTGTATTCATGCTCCTGGTTCCCATTCCCTGGGCAGGACGCACCTGGGCGCTGCCCTTCTTTGCTGTGCTGGCTCCCTCGAAGCGCTATCACCAGGAGCGGGGCAAACGGCATAAGACGCTTGGGATCTGGGCACGGCAGATGCTCTTGCAAGTGCGACGCTGGTTGCCCGACCGGCAGATCGTCTTTGTCGGCGACGGCAGTTACAGCGTTGTGGAGTTGCTGGCCACCGCACAACGCCATGCAATGACACTGATCACGCGCCTGCGTCTGGATGCCGGTCTGTATGCCCCGGCTCCGCCCCGGAAACCCAAGGGATCGGGCCGCAGTGGACGGCCGCGTGTCAAAGGAGCGAAGTTGCCCACTCGCGAAGCGGTGGCGGCCGATCCCACGACGGTCTGGACGACGGTGCGGGTCCCGCGTTGGTACAGCCAAGCCGAGCGTGAAGTCGAGATCGTTTCCTCCTGTTGTGTCTGGTACAACCACGGGCAGGCGGTTCCCATTCGCTTTGTGTTGGTGCGCGATCCCCGTGGAAAGTTCGCCACTCAAGCCCTGGTCTGTACCGACCTTTTGGCCGATCCGGTGCAAATCCTGTCGTGGTTTGTCCCGCGTTGGCAACTGGAAGTGACGTTCCAGGAGGTCCGCACGCACCTGGGTGTGGAGACCCAGCGGCAATGGAGCAACGCTGCGATCGATCGGAGTACGCCGGTGTTATTGGGCCTGTTTTCGTTCGTGACGCTGTGGGCCAAGCCGCTCGTCGAGTGCAACGGGATCGCTATCCGTCAGGCGAGTTGGTATACCAAGAAGCAGGCAACGTTTTCGGATACGCTGGCCCTGGTTCGCTGGCATTTATGGCGGGAAACGACTTTTGGGATGTCACGTGAAACGGCAGACATCTCAAAAGTCGTAGCCTTGCTCTTGAACCGGATGACACAGACCTTGTGTTATGCGGCCTGAGGCAAAGCGCATGGACAAAGTCCAGCTAAGAATCGCAAATGGACTGTACAACCTTAAATTGCGAGCATCCGTAAGGGCGCTGCTTGCTGCGCCCGCTTCACATCGAGAAGTAAACTGTTTCCGTACTTTTAGCCCGCAATCGTCGAATCGTCGAGCATCAGACCGGCGAGTTTGCCGCCGTCCGCGATTTCGATGTCCTCGGGCACTTTCTGGCCAGTCGTGAGATAGGAGAGCGGGATGCCCGTCTCCTCCGCAACGTTGAGAATCGTACCGTAGGAATCGGTTTCATCGAGTTTGGTGAACAGCAGTCGATCGACCCGTGCCGCCGAGAATCGCCGCACCATTTCCACCATATCCTGCTCTTTGAACTGCGCGGACATCACGAGGTGTGTCTCGCAGTTCACGGCTTCGAGCAGGCTTTTGATTTCGCCAACCTGCGCGATATTTTTCTGGCTTCGGCCCGCCGTGTCGATCAGCAGCAGGTCGTAGTCCGCATATTGCGCCATGATCGGAAGCACGTCCTCCAAATTGTAGGCGACTGCGAGCGGGATTTCGATGAGTTCGCTATAGATTTTCAACTGCTCGACGGCTGCGACACGGTAGGTATCGACTGTGATCAGCGCGACGCGCTTGTTCTCCACGAGCGCGAAATGCGCGGCGATTTTGGCGACGGTCGTCGTTTTGCCTACGCCGGTCGGACCGATCAGCGCAACGGCTTTCAGTCGACCAGGCGTCAGAATGATCGGACCACCACTGTGGACTCGGCGTCCGATCAGGTCACGCAGGGCGGAGAGTGCCAGCGGAAGTTGTGCCGCCTCGCTCCAGGCAGTGAGGTCGGGCAGTTCGTTCAGGAGCGCCTGTGCTCGCTGTTCGCCAACGCCGGAAGCGAGAAGTTTTTCGTAGATCGATGGAAAGCGGATATCGGGCGCATTGTCTCCGAGCGCGAGCTGCACGGCATTCGAAGCGGCGGTGACGGCAGGCATCACAGCGGAGACGACGGCGGATACGGTGCGCTCCTCCGACTCGCGCTGATCACGCTGCAGCGCAGCGAGACTGGCGCGAATATCGTCCATTGTGCGCTCGAGGCTGGCAACTCGCTCCGCATCGCGGGCGGCTGTGAGGGAAGCCTGCACACGAGTGCGATCTTCCTGCGCAGATTGCAGCACTTTCAGCGTGTCGGCGTTTCCGATCCGCCCACTATTACCGATCTCTTTCGAAAGGTCGATTTCATCAACGGCTGCATACGATGGTTGTGAATAGGAAACTGGACCTGGCTGTGCTCCAGTAACACCGTCCGGAAAATTATTCTGACTCGCCGCCACGAAAGTCGAAGCCGCCGTTTCCTCACGTGTGGGGGCGTCGATTAAGGACGATGTGAGAGCGCTGGAAGCTGATGTGGCTGCCTGTTCTCTGCCTGCGCGTCCGTACGCGCTGCGTGCTGCGGCGACGGCGGATGCTTTGTTTGCTGTTGTAGGGGTAGACGCTTTGTTTGCGGTGGTTAATGTCGAGGCTTTTTTTGTGGCAGATTGTATCGGAGTGGGTGATTGCTGGACCTTCCGACCTTCCGCCTCGGACACAGCGGTTCGGGACGCGCTTTTACGCTGGTTCGGCTGCGCCGAAGCGCGTTCCGGTGCATTTGCGTGCCCCTCCGCAACAGGCAGTGCGCGGGGTCTTTCGACTGCAACGGCATATTCGGACTCGACAGCCATTCTGCTGGCAGCGCGGTCGTGCTCGACAAAATCGTCTTTGACAGTGATGCCGGTTGCTGCCACGATACAAACTGCATCGTGCGAGCCTACGCCGAGCATCCCACCCTTACGCAGCTTGCGCGTCTCCAGGATCACGGCTTCGGGACCGAGGCTGTCGCGTACCTGCTGCAGGCACTCTTTCAATGTCAATGCTTCGAACTCTTTGATCTGCATCGTGGGTTGCGCCTCGGAAATAATCAGAAATAACTCAAAGTGGCAGTAATAAAACGGAAAGTAACTATTCCGCTCTGGTCTTTCTCGTAGCATAGAGAGTCGAGCAGAAGCAGAAATCCGTGTCGGAGAGGGACACTGTGGATAAACGATGCCTGATACCGGTGTCTTCTAATTATCGGCGTGTCTCGACCGACAGTGCAGGGCAATTTTCATTTATTTCCCGCATGTTCTTCGAGTTGTCAGCAAATTTCTCAGTAGGTTCAAGCACAAGGCGGTGCGAATAACCGGGGCGCTCAATCGGGACGGAACGGAATTGCAGGAGTCTACCCATCGAATACGGAATTGGCTGTCAGCATTGGAATTTTCAGTAACTCACTTCAACCCCCTCTTCCGAAGCTTCAGGAAGAGGGAGTGGGACAGCTAGTTTTGAGAAGGGTGGATAGTTACCGCAATTTACTGTAATTCTGTATCGGGAACAACCCGTATTGAAAGTGTTGAAGTACTGAAGCAATGAAGCACTGAAAAGCGTTTCGGAAATAGAAAGACATGAATCGGTATTGGAAAGGAATGGATCACCTGTTATTATGTGTACTACACTGAGAAATACCAGCCCTAAGAGAACTGCAAAACTGACGCGATTCGGAACTCTGCTCTGTCTGCTGCCGTTGAGTGTTGCGCTGAGTCGGGTTCCGGCGCAGGCACAACAGGCGGCAGGCGCGCCGATACAGGCATCCGACGCGCTCCGTCAGGACATCGACGCCGCGCGGAAGAAAGTCTATCCCGCGCTCGTCAATATTTCCGTGGTCGTGCGCTATTATAACGGCGGTCGCGCACAGCGGTCTTCCGCGGGCGGCAGCGGCGTGATCGTCAGCAAAGAGGGACATGTGATCACCAACTTCCATGTCGCGGGGAATACAACGCGTATCACCTGCACGCTTCCGAGCGGTGAGGCGATCGAAGCGGCTGTCGTCACGCACGATCCGCTGACAGACATCAGCATTCTGAAGCTGCATCTCGAAAAGCGCGTCGACCCAAATGCCCCGCTCCCGTTCGCCACAATCGGCAACTCAGATCTGTTGCAGGTCGGCGACTATGTGCTGGCAATGGGCAACCCGATGATGCTCTCCTCCTCGATGACGCTCGGCATTGTCTCGAACACGAAGCGCGTCTTTACCGACTTTCTTGGCAACGACATCGAAGACATGACGCTCGATGAAGGCGAAAAAACCGGACTGTTCACGCGCTGGCTGCAGCACGACGCGCTGATTCTGCCTGGCAACTCCGGCGGTCCTCTCGTCAATCTGAAGGGCGAAGTCGTTGGCATCAACGAACTCGGCGGCGGCGGCGTAGGGTTTGCGATCCCGTCCAATATCGCGGCCAGCGTGTATCAGCAGGCGGTTGCGACCGGCGAAATCAAACGTGGCTGGCTTGGAATAACCGTTCTTCCGGTTAAGAAAATTGGACGTACGACCGGTGCGCTCGTCTCGGCGGTCTGGCCCAACTCTCCGGCGGAGAAGGCTGGTATCGTACCGGGCGACATTCTGACCGAGATGGATGGCCAGCCGGTCAATGTCCGCTTCTTCGAGGAGGTGCCGCTCTTTTATCAGTCGGTGGCGGCGGAGAGTGCGGGCAAATCGGTCTCGCTCAAATACCTGCGCGACAATTCTGAAAAGACGGCGGCTGCGACGGTCGTACAGATGGCGAAGTACCTCGGCAAAGAGGGTGAAGTTCGCCCCATGGGCATCACTGTGCAGGAGATCACCGAACCGATGGCGCTCCTCCAGCATTTCCCGAACCGCGATGGCGTCTATGTAACCGGCGTACGAACAGGCTTTCCGTTCGAGACCGCCAAACCCGACATCAAGGCAGAAGACGTAATACTCTCGATCGGCGGCAAGAAGGTCAACTCCGCGGACGAGTTTGCCAAAGCCGCCGCAGGCGTCGGCGAGCAGCCTGTGGTCGTGGAGTTCCGGCGTGATCGTGAAAATCTCGTGACTGTCGTACGCGCGCAGCCTGAAAAGCCGAGCGCGGAAGGCACCGAACTTCCGAAAGCATGGCTTGGCGCAAAAACTCAGGTGCTCGTTTCCGAGGTGGCTGCCGCAATGAGCATGGCGAATACGAAAGGCTTTCGCGTGACGGAGGTCTATCCGTACACCGAAGCGGCAAAATCGGGTCTGGCGATCGGCGACGTGATCACAGCAGTCAACAAGACCAAATTGACGGCAACCAAACCCCAGGATGCAGAAGAGCTGCGGACGCTGGTCGAGGATTTGACGATCGGCGACAAGGCAGATCTGACTGTCCTGCGCGACGGCAAGCCGCGTCAGATCGCCGTTACGCTGGAAGCGGCGCCTGCCTCTTCCGATCAGGCGAAGAAAGCGCGTTCGAAAGAGTTCGAGTTCGGCGTGCGTGATCTGACGCCGCTCGATCGTATGGAGCAGCACTGGAAGCAGGATCAGCAGGGAGTCCTCGTCAGCGATATCACGGAGGGCGGCTGGGCGAATCTTTCCGGTTTGCGCTCCGGCGATCTGGTGCTGTCGATCGCCGGACAGAAAATCGAAGATGTCGCAAAGTTCGAGCAGGTGATGAAGAAGATACTGACCGACAAACCGAAGGTTATCCAGATTTTCGTAAGGCGCGAGCAGCGAACACATTTTATCTTCATCGAACCGGTATGGGAGAAGCTGACGCTGGAATAGGTCAGCAGAATGCGTGCCCCTGGGCCTCTCCCTGAATCATCAAACGTGGCGAGGTAGCTTCCAGGTCTGTGATAAAGAGATTGGCAATAGAGAGGAAATCGAATTGAAACATAATGTTCTGGCGGTGTGCGGACTGGCAGCGATGATGGCGGGCGCGGGGCAGATCGCTCGTGCCGACGACGAAGCATCACAGCTTGCGAGTCTGATAAACAAGGTCTCTCCGGCCGTCGTCACGCTCAAAATCGTGCTGAAATCGTCAGCAGGTCAGGGGCGCGATCAGGAATCGCGGATGGAAATGCAGGGTATCGTCGTGGATAAAAGCGGTCTCGTAATGGTTACGAACACGCCTTTCAATCCGGGCAGATATATGTCGGTGATGGGGCGCGGTGGCGGGGGAGGCAACGAAATGAAGTCGACGCCTACCGATATCAAGGTGCTGTTCGCGCAGGAAGACAAAGAGTACAGCGCATTTATTGCGGCGACCGATACGAAACTCGATCTTGCCTTCATCAAAATCGAGGGGCTCGGCGACAAGCAGATCACAGCCGTAGATTTCAGTGGCACGGCGTCGGCTGGAATTGGCGATCGGGTCATCTCGGTGTCGCGCCTGGAAAAAGGTTTCGACTACGCCCCATTTTTCTCGTCTTCGCGTATCAGTGGCGCGATCGACAAGCCGCGTAAAGCCTACATGATCGAGGGCGGGATCGGAGATTTCGGTCTGCCAGTCTACTCCCCTACGGGCGCTGTGCTCGGTGTGATCACGACTGTGGATGCGGGGGTCAGCAACGACTCGAGCGAAGGCATCGGTTTCTCTACCGCGATGCGCTATGCTGCGGGCGGCGGTCTCGTGAAAGCGTTCGTAATCCCTGCGGCGACAGTCAACGCGCTGATCACCCAGGCGAAGATCAAAGCCGTCGCAGTCGGCGCGGAGCGCGCTAAAAACAAGAACAAACCTGCCGTGACGAAAGCCGCAGCGCCTCCTGCGAAAACGAGCGATAAGGCAGCCGGTAAGAAGCCCTGACGGTCGACGCCCTCACCCCCGACCCCTTTCCCGAAGCTTCGGGAGAGGGGGAGTAGATACAAATGCCGTCTGCGAGTGAAACAAATAAAGCGGGCTGAAGAGTTACCAATTGTGTTATAATAAAATAGGCAAGTAGGTCTGGTAGACGCTCCTGTAAGTCCATGGAAATGAGATGGAAGAGAACAGTGCGCTTATCGGTTTCTCATAATCGCATACTGGTACGCGCGCAAGCCGCTTTTGTTGCGCTGATCTACGTGTTCCTCTGCACGTTCGGCACACTGACTCACGTCCATTCTGGAGCCGAGGATTCGGCAGTCCAAACAGCCACCGCCGAACACCCTGCCGATACTCTCGCAATTGTCTCCCCTAATGATTTTGTCGCAGCTTCAGTCACGTCCCTGCCCACGCCGGTTTCCACGCACTGCCCTTTCTGCGAATGGCAGGCGAACACCCTCGGTCGGATCAGCACTCCTGATCAAACATCCATTCCCACCAGTGTCGCCTGCGTCTACGTACGCTGCGGCGCCCGCATCGCACCAGTTTTTACGACACTCTCGACTTCCCGCGCACCTCCTGCCGTCTAAGCTTTCCTTCCGTACCTTCTCATTCGTCTCACGCTAATTCGTTTCACAATACTGCCCGTCGGCACGTCCGACCTTTTTGACGGCTGTATGATTCGGACTCGACTATCAATAGGTCGTGTTGCCGGATTCCGTGGTCGACCGACTGACCGAACGGACAGCAAGACATGCACCTGTCACTGAACTGTGTCTCTTCAAGACGCTCGTCTTAGGGAACATGCTCCGTGGCTCAGGAAGAAAATCGTTTATGAATTCCGTATTGACTTTTATCAAAAATGGCGGGGTAATGATGTACCCGCTGATCATCTGCTCCATCACACTCATCGCGCTGATTATCGAACGAGCCGTGACACTGCGCAAAGCGGCTGTCGATGGCGACGCCCTGCTCGATGCGATCAAAGCGGTCCGTCAAACCAACTCGGCAAATGATAACGCAAAAGCGATGGCGCTTTGTGAGAGCACAGGCGGTCCGATCGGACGTATGTTTGCGCGTGGTTTGAAAAATGCACATCGTAACGCCGACGCGATCGAAATGGCGATGGAACACGAAGCCGCCAACGAAACGCCGCCGCTCGAAGCGAACCTGCCGATCATCAAGACGATCATCAATATCGCGCCGCTGCTCGGACTGCTCGGCACGATCGCGGGCATGATATCGTCGTTTCGCGCCGCTTCGCAACAGGGTTTGAGCAACCCGACAGCCGTTCTCGGCGGCATCTCAGAAGCGCTGATTTCGACAGCGACAGGCATCGTGCTCGCGATAGTCGGGTTTATCTTCTTCAACTATTTCTCGAACCTGACGCGCAAAATTATCGACGACATGGAATTCTACGGCGCGGAACTCGTGAATTTCCTGACGGAAAGAATCGATTAGAGATAACAATCTGCCACTCCCATCCTCTCGCTTCGACTACAAGAAAAGAGGAGGGAGCATCGTCTCCGAAGGACACTCAGTCGCAGGCTCGTTAAGAGAGGGCTGAAATCCGCTTTGATTGCACTTCGGGAAAAGCGTGCCTCCAGGCAAAATTGCCAGTGTATTCCCGCTGCATATAAGGGAGTTTTTATGCGTAGACGTGTCCGTATCGGGCGACGTAAACCAATTGAAGAAGCGGAAATTATCGTAATTCCGATGATCGACGTAATGATGTTTCTGCTGTTCTTTTTCATGGTCGCTTCGCTTGCGATGGTCGTGCAAAGCGGCATTCCGGTAAATCTGCCGAAAGCCTCTTCTTCGAGCGACCACTCGTCACAGAATATCACCGTCACGATCCGGTTCGACAGCTCTGTCTATCTGAACACGAAACCGACGACGCTCGCGCAGTTGGAAACGGGTCTGCGTGGTCTGCACGTTACCGATCGCGACCTGATAATCATTAACGCCGACGGGCGCGTGCCGCACGCAATGGTCGTCGGCGCGATGGATCAGGCGCGCAAAGCAGGCGTCACTCGCTTCGCAATTGCAACCGAAAAATAGAATTGATGCGTTGGAGCATACAGTCGAAGCCTTTGTGTAAGGAGTCTTATGCGTCGTCGAAAACAACGGAACCCGCTTCTAATGCGCATTTTGGTCGTTTCGGTGGTTGCGCACCTGATCGCGCTGCCGATACTGGCAAAATTCGGCGCGTTCAAAAAGATACAAAAACAGTTCGTCGAGGTATCGATGGTTAAGATGGCTCCGCCCCCGCCAGACAAACCGGAGGTCAAAAAGGAGGCGAAAGTCAAACCGCCGAAGCCCACGCAGACAGCGAAAAAAGCGGCGAATACCTCAGCGCACCAGCAGCGCAGCGCAATGCGTACCAACCTGAACCAGCCGAAAGTCGCGGTTGCGGCGGGCGCGGGAGCAGGAGACACGGGCGGTTCTGTCGAGCAAGGCAGCGGCAAAGCGGGAGAGATTCCCACCCCGAAAGCGGATACAACGGCGCCGACTATAAAGGAGGCGGAGCCAAAGCCTGAGACCAAGCCTGCAATGAAGCCTGACGCGCCCAAAACGGAAGTCGCCGTGGCGAAGCCCGAAGCGCCGAAAACGGAACTTCCTGTGGTGAAGCCCGAACCCAAACACGATCCGGTTTTCACCGAGGTCGCACAAACCTTCGCGCCGCAGCCGACCATTCCCGACAGCCTTCGCTCAGAAGCGCTGGACAAAACGGTCGTTGTTGAGATCACGGTCGGAGCCGACGGTTTGCCTTCGGACGTCAAGCTGGGTGCGTCGACGGGCAGCGACGACCTGGATCGGATTGCGCTCGAGACCGCGCACAAATGGAAGTTCAAGCCGGCGACCCGTGACGGTCAGCCAATCGAAAGCCATGTACGACTGCACATCGAGTTTCAGGTGAACTGATGGAAAGTGAGTCGATTACAGGCAGATCGCTGAAAAAAGAGGGTATGTCGCTGAAAACAGAGGTCGTGCGATTGAGGCTGCACGTCGGCAGCATTACTGGCTTCCCATTGTGTGCGGGGGTGCTGATCGTTTTGCTGCCCGCTGCTGTGATGGGACTTCCCACGCCGCCCACCCATTCCTTGATGGATAGCGCGCTCACTGCGGCTCCGTCGAATGTGTGGCTGCAGCTCGGGCAGGTACGGTTCATCGTAATCGATCCGGTGACGCGGCATCCGATCTCGGGCGCCTCAATAGTGGTTGAAGACGCAGGCGGCAATCGTCCGGCACTCACTCTTTATACGAATCTACTTAAGGCGGGTTCGACGCCGACATTCGACCTCGCATCGTGGAAGACGCTCGACGGCGCCGACAATGGGAAGCCCGAAAGCTATTCAGGCGTAAAACCGAACGTTACCCTGATCACGGTCGTCGGTGGAACCAGCCTGAAGCTGCAGGGACAGACGCCACAGCCTGCGGTTAGAGACATCACGATTATCGTACGGGCGACGCTCTTGCGGCGTCAGGCGACCAGCCCCTCAGTTGTGATCAATCAGAACGCGATCAAAGAAAAGACCGGCGCAGGCAGCAGTCCGAACAAGCTTATCGAGGGCCTGCCTTCGGTCACTTCCGACTCGGCGGGTCAGGAACATGTGCGCGGCGAACATGCTGAAATCGCTTATGTCGTGGACGGCATCCAGCTTCCCGACACGCTTTCAGGGCGGCAGGGCAGCATCGTAGTGCCCTCCACAATCCAGAGCCTGTCGTTTCTGACCGGTGCGTATGCGCCAGAATTTGGCGGTCAGACCGCTGCAATTCTGGACATCACGACGCTGCCTGGCGCGAAAAAAGCGCACGCCGATCTGGAGTTCGACGACGGTGAGTACGACACGACGAACGGTAATCTGACCTTCGAAGGACCGTTCGGCAAACGTGCCAGTTACGTCTTCAATGTGCAGGGAACTCGCACTCGAAACGCACTCGAGCCGCAGCAGCCCGACGATCAGACAGCGCACAACGCTGGCTCCGATCAGAGCTATTTCGGCAAGTTCCGCTACCAGCCGAGCCGCCGCGATACGCTGACACTCACGCTCAGCAGCAACCCGAGCACGCTGCAAATCAACAACCGTACGGGACTGGGATCTTCCTTCGCTGCGGCAGGACAGGGTTTCGGCTTTCTGGGGCTACGCAATAGGGACGGGTCGCGACCCGACGTAATGCAGGACAACGCCGATGCGCTCGGTGCACAAAATTTGCTTCTCCCTTCGCAGCAGGCGGACCGACAGGACATCACGCAGCGCGAGATCAACGAGTTCGCAATTCTCGCCTACAATAGACAACTGTCAGCACGAGATTCCGGACAGCTCGCGGTCACTTTTCTGCACTCGGGGCAGGACGTGCGCAACCAGAACCCGGGCGTCAACGTCATGAACCTGCCGGTCGACAACAGCATCGAGTACAACCCGACAGCCGTGCGTAATGTGCATCATGTTCAGATCACCGGCAGTATGAATGCGGATCGCGGGGCGCATCGATTCAAAACAGGCTTTCTGCTCGACGATCAGAACGGCAGCGAGTCCTACGAGATCGTGCCGGGCAGCCACCTCGCACTCGACGCGCTGGCCGATCTTGCTTCCAATCTAGCGCCTGAAGGTGCACTCGTTGCGAAACTGAATGCTCAGGGAAATCCGATCGTAGACGCGCAGGGCAAACCGGTCTATGTCACCGATGTGAACGGGCATCCAGTCTATGCGCCGACTTCTGGAGTAGTGCCGAACCTGCACGTGCATCGAACCGGCTTCTATCGAGCGGCGTACGCGCAGGATACCTGGAAGGCAACACGACGCCTGAACATCAACTACGGCTTGCGCGCCGACTGGTATAAGCAGAGTCAGAACCTCGGTCAGACGCCGGTCGACACGATCATAATCTCGCCGCGCGCCAATTTCTCCTATACCCTGAACCCGCAGACGAGCCTGCGCGCCAGCTACAATCGCCTGTTCAATACGCCGCCGCTGGCGCAGGGAACGGTAGTCGGTGCGCCGATTCTGCCGGAGATACTGGATCAGTACGACCTGAGCATCGAGCATCAGCTCGCACCGAACCAGCGCGTCAGCCTCGCTTACTACTACAAGGATATCCGCAATCAGGTCGATACGGGACTCCTGATACCTGGCAGTCAGATCGGTCTCTACTCCGCGCTCAACTTTCAAAAGGGCGGCGTTCACGGCATCGAGTTCGCGTACAATCTCCTGCCCGGCCGTGACAAAAACAACAAACTGCGCTCCGGAATCGACTCCTATTTCAACTACACCTATTCCACTGCCGCGCCCAACGGAGTCGATAATACGGGCGCGCGCGTTCCGCTCTACAACGATCACGATCAGCGCAACACGATCGGTTTCGGTCTGGCGTACGACTGGCGCAACGGCGCGGCGATCGGGCTCGAACTCCAGCATGGGAGCGGTTTAGCCAGCAGTGTTGTCCCCCCGAACCCGAATCGCACACCGCGCACACAGGTCAATCTTCATGCCAACCTGGGCAGTCGAGCGTTTCAGGGTCGCGGCGGGCTGTCGATCGAGGTGCAGAACTTGTTCGACGACCGCACCGTCATCAACTTCCAGTCCGGCTTCAGTGGAACACGCTTCCAGCAGGCGCGGCGCATCATCCTCTCACTGTCCGGAAGTTTCTGAGGTACGCCCTCACCCCAATCTGGCTATCCTCATCCCCTAGCCCCTTCTCGTTCCAGGGAGAAGGCCGAAAACTTCAAATGTGCCTTAACAATGATTTAACAGGTTACGGGGTAAACTGTCGAAAATAGAGCATCGACGGGAGGGCAGTGGAATGCGATCTCAATTGCGATTACGGGGCAGAGTCGGACGTCCTGGTGCAGGAATAATGATCGGTTTGGGCGTGACCGCAGCGGGAATCGGGATGGCAGCGGCGCCATTCGTGCGCCATGCACATAGGATGCATCCGGTCACGAAAGCCGCACTGACTGTGCCCGGCGAAGACCACGGTGCGACGCTGCTTTTCAATGGCTGGCGTATTCGCCCGACCGGAAGACATATTGCGACCGGCGATATGCCCCTCGGCGGCGCAATCAGCCCGTATGGGAAAACGTACGCGATCTGCAACGCTGGCTTCGACAAACACGCCCTGCATCTGATCGACATCGCCACCGAAAAAGAGACCGCTGTACTCCCCGTCATACACACATTTTATGGCATCGCCTGGTCGCACGACGGTACGCACATTTATCTGAGCGGCGGCGTTTCTATCGCAGGCAATGACCTTACGGTCTTTGGTAATAAGAGCGGCACATGGGCACAGGACCGCGTGATTTCGCTGACCGGCAACGACCGCAAGCGCACGTGCCTGACCGGGCTCGCGCTTTCAGCGGACGGCAAAGTCCTCTATATGCTCAACTCCTCCGACGACAATCTTTACATGGTGCGCGTTGCCGATGGCACGACGCTCGGCAAAATGCCAATCGGCGATCATCCCGGAATCTGCAAAAGGTCGGCGGACGGCAAACGTCTCTACATCCTGAACTGGGGCGGATCCGAAGTGGTCGTTCTTGACATTGCTGCACCGACGAAACCTCGGATCGTCACGCGCTGGAGGACGGGCGCACATCCCAACGATATCGCGCTCGGCTCCGACGGACGTGCCTATATCTCCTGCGGCAACGCGGACGCCGTCGATATCTTCGAGACGGCGACGGGCAGGCATCTCGAGACGGTCAAAACGACGCTGACACCGCACTCACTTTCTGGTTCGACCCCCGATGCGCTCGCGATTTCGCCAGACAATAAAACGCTCTATGTCGCCAACGCGGACAATAACGACGTCTGCGTCATCAATGTCGCAAGGCATGGCAGCAGCCTTGTGCGCGGCTTCATTCCTACAGGCTGGTACCCGACTTCAGTGATGGTGACGCCCGACGGGAAGCGCATTTTGATCGGGAGCGGCAAAGGGATCGGCGCAAAACCGAACCCGTCGCCCACGCCGATCGATCCGATTGTACCGAAGGGTTTCGAATATATCGGCAAGCAGCTGAACGGGCTGCTCTCATTCGTGAATGTGCCGACAGGGGCGCAGCTGGCGGAATGGACGCAGCAGGTGTATGCGGATGCGCCCTACAAAGATTCACAGTTACGGGAAACAGACGTCGTTCAGAATATGCCGCGTACGATAATTCCCACGCGGGTTGGAGTCGGCTCGCCGATCAAGCATATCCTCTATATCATCAAAGAGAACCGTACCTACGATCAGGTTTTCGGCGATATGAAGCGCGGAAATGGAGACGCAAGTCTGACGCTGTTCGGCAGGAACGTGACGCCAAATCATCATGCAATCGCCGATCAGTTCGTGCTGCTCGACAACATCTACTGCAACGGCGAGGTCTCTGTAGACGGGCACTCCTGGTGCGATGCGGCCATGACGACCGACTATAAGCAGCGCCAGTGGATACTTTCGTACTCGGGCAAGGGCGAACCGGCAGGCGGCGACTCGGTCGAAACCCCTGCGGGAGGCTATATTTGGGATGCGTGTCGACGGAAGCATTTGGCGTATCGTTCGTATGGGGAGTCGTTCGACGCGAGTTCGAGTGAGGCGGCGCCAGTTCAGAAAGTGGAAGGTGAAAAGGGGCTGATCGGACACGGAAGCGCGAGGTTCGTCGGGGTCGGCTGGAACAAGAAAACCGAAATGCGCGACATGGACAAAGCGGAAGTTTTCATCGAAGAGCTGAGGGCGTACGAGCGCACAAAGACGGTTCCGAACTTCATGGTTATGTCGCTCGGCGAAGACCATACATCCGGCACACGACCTGGCACCTTTACACCAAAGGCGTCGGTCGCCTCCAACGATGTCGCGCTCGGCAGGATCGTCGAAGCGGTTTCGCACAGCTCAGTTTGGAAAGAGACGGCGATTTTCGTGATCGAAGACGACGCGCAGAACGGTCCGGATCATGTCGATTCGCACCGCACCGTTGCGCTCGTAATCAGCCCTTACACGCGGCGCAGAGCGGTGGACAGCACCATGTACACGACTGCTTCGATGCTGCGCACGATGGAACTGCTGCTCGGTTTGCCTCCGCTGACGCAGTACGATGCCGCTGCAACCCCGATGACCAATAGCTTTATGGCAAAGGCGGATTTGACACCCTATACTCCCGTTGCCCCAAAAATCGACCTGATGGCGCGCAATCCAAGCAACGGTTTCGGAGCTTCGGCCTCGGCGAAAATGGACTTCCGCGGCTACGATCGTGCCGATCCGGATGCCCTGAATGCAATTCTCTGGCACTCGATCAAAGGAAGCGATACGCCGTTACCTGCTCCCGTTCATCGCGCCCTCACAACAACAGGTCGTCTGACGGCGAGTCGTCTGACAGTGGAAAAGGAATGAGTCACTGAGCAGAGGTGCAAACTCGATGTGTCGTTTTGCCTGCTGCCTGAATGGACACAACGGACTGAGTCCGTTGTGTCCGTTCAGCCATATGTCCTTTGGACTCGATCTCTTCCTGTAACTCCACTTTTTACTCTCTTCGCGCGTCACGACTAGTCGTTAGTTTCACGAAGTTTTATCGTTTTGGATCGGGTAGAGCCGCTTGAGTTTGATCCGTGCGTCTTCGGCTCGAAACTGCCAATTCACGGTATGGG
>JBBQPY010000130.1:0-15315 GCA_038216735.1 Chthonomonadales bacterium | reverse complement strand
CAAACGTCTGCACTCGTCGCTTGGCTATGTGCCTCCGGTGGAGTTTGAGGAAGCACATTACCAAAAACAGCAGCAGCAGCAAGCTCTGGTCGTCCCCTCCGGTTCTTAACTCCGTGTCTCATCTTAGGGGCGCATTCCAGTCGTTTTATATTATCGGACGTTGGTTGGTCTTGAGACATCGCCCTCTGCATTCTCTCTACCGTTTTACTGGGCTCAATTAATGTCTTACAAGGGTGGTACCGGCATGTACGCGTCGTGCGAACGAATCATTTCATCTGCTTCAGCTGCCAGTCGAGCAGTAGTGTCTTACGCCGAACTTCCAGAATTGTAGCATTGCCATGAGGAACAAAACCCCGACGCCTGGCGCAAGAATTCCCCCGACGTCGGCAAGCAAGTCGATTCGACGGGAAGAGAGCAGCAGTCCGAGCGGAATATAATTGATGCACGCAAATGGGACGAGATACGTAAAGAACCGACGGAACCAATCCGGGTAGATTGTCAGAGGATATTGCGCGGTCTCGACGCCGCCATAGGTAACGATGTTGATTAGTTCGAGTGACTCAATCGTCCAAAAAGCGATCGTTGCCTGCAGCACGAATAGGCCATAAAACAGGCATAACCCTCCGAAGATAGTAAAGCATAGTAAACTGATCTTCAGGGGATTCCAGGGTATTCCAAGCCTCTCGAGTGACCACCACAAGACACATAAGCCGACCGCGAATCTGCCAATGCGCATCAACTGCAGCTCGGCGGCTGCCACCTGAAAAGCAGTGTTTTGAGGACGCAGCAATAGACGGTCGAAATCGCCCGACTTTACGATCCTGTCGAAGCTATCGAACCCGCGACCCAACGCTTCCGCCAGCGCGAAAGCTATGCTGATCGTGCCGTAAAAGAAGCCGATCTGCGCTAACGTCCAGCCACGAATGCTGCCGAAGCGGATGAAGAGCGCAGCGATACCCAGAAATTCAATTCCAGTGGAAAAAAATACGCCGAACACCATCAGCATAAAAGAGGCGCGATATTGGATTTGGCTTCGAAGCGAAATAGCCGTGTAGCGGCAATAAAGACGCAGCATTCTCAGCA
Organism: Chthonomonadales bacterium; assembly: GCA_038216735.1. Lineage (GTDB taxonomy): Bacteria > Armatimonadota > Chthonomonadetes > Chthonomonadales > Chthonomonadaceae > JBBQPY01. The sequence goes on along the minus strand of JBBQPY010000130.1, from coordinate 14,232 downwards.
CAATAACGCTCCTGATCCGAACAATGCGCAAAATAGCCTCGGCAGACAGATGGTAAACACGGACGATCAAAATCCCGCTGGAAGGGTTATTCCTTTCAGCGGGATTCGAACGTCAGGCATTTGCCGATCAGCGATCTTTCGTGAAATACTCTTCGATCAGGCACCCGTTTTCATCCTTGATCTGATGCGCTTCGGGGTTACCCGTGATGTATTTGGAATGCCCGTCGAGAAAACTGAAATTGCCTCCGCTGCCTTTATGACGGAACTGCGCCTCACAGCCAAATTTGGTGTAAACCGATGTGCCATCTGTGGTAAGCGCGGTCGCAGCATCGCCAATGTTGGCGGTTCGCGAAACATTTACGATGGCCGCGAGCGTCTCCGTGCGGAAGTTAGCATCCATATAGTCCCAGCCACTGCCCGGATAGTTGGCATAAACCAGCGTCGGATCGGTCTTGCTGCAGGTTGCAGGATCGCCGGAATTGTATATGTTATTCTTAGCGATGCCGTAGTGCGCCAGGTATTTGCCGTCTTTCGGCGGCACGTAGCCAATGTGACCACCGGTGCCGTCACAGGTCGGGTCCTCCATTGCCTGAATCAGTTTTGCGTCCGAAAACGAGGGACAAAAGAATATTTGCGTATTCTTCAGATAGGGCTGCATGACTGCGGTCCATGCGCCCGCCAGTTGAAGATTCACCGGATCTGTCGTCCTGTAGAGGTTCGATGGGATAATCGTTTCGTCGTAGTCCTGTGAATACATCAACTGACCAAGAGCCATCTGTTTCGTATTCGATAGACAGGCTGTTGCACGGGCAGATTCGCGAGCCTGTGCGAAGACAGGGAACAGAATGGCGGCAAGAATCGCGATTATCGCGATCACCACAAGCAGCTCGATCAGGGTAAAGCCAGATTTCCGGTCGTTGCCGGTAGGTCGATAGTTCATTGATTCGGTTCATCCTTCTCTGGGTATTGGACTCAATTACGGTATAACGAGCGAGAATAAGAAATGATAGTATACTATAATCCCACTGAATTCGATAGATTTGGTACAGTATTGTTTAGAATTAAACAATTCGCCATATAGCGCGGCTGACGATCATCATTATCCGCCCTGGACGACCATGCGTTGCAGTGCCCGATCCAGCGCATATCTACCTGCTGCAATGAACACGAAAGTCCATAGGAGTTGATGACACAGCAGAGCAGGATATTCTGACGGCGATATATGACCTAGATAGAGACGAAATGGCACGTCTATGAGACCGCTGAACGGCAAAAAACGCAGCGTACCCTGCAGCCATCCGGGCATGAGCGGGAGCGGAACGAGCATTCCGGAGAGCGCGAAGACGATGGGCGGGACGATACGAAGGAGGCCATCTCCTGAAATGGTGTACAGAAGCGAAATTGTCAGCAGCGTGGTAATCGCCGCTGAGAGGAGCAGGGCGGCGCAGGTGGCGATAAGCCAGCAAATGGCGTTGGGCAGAGTAGGGGGCGGGCGAAGACTAAAGAACACACTCGCGATAATAATCATCGGGAGTCCTCGCAGCAGCATCGGGGCAAGCCTTGCTGCAACAGCGCGCGCATACCACATTCCATAAAGGTCGACAGGGCGAAGCATCTCATATGAGACCGTACCTGTGCGGATCATAGCGGTGACATCAGCATCGGTACGCCACATCACCATCGTCAGCATCGCCTGGGTAAGCCAGAGATAGCTGATCGTATCCGGCAGATTTATCGGCTGAGAACGGTTCGATGAGCGGAAAAATGCCGTAAATATGGAGACGCGAATCAATCCCCAGAAAAGCTGTGTTCCAAATCCAGCGATAGCCGCCGCGCGATATTGAAGCAGAGTGAGCAGACGGGCATTCAATATGGCAGCGTACGGTTTAAGAGCCTGCACATCGCGCGACAAAGTCTCAGCTGTACGCGTCCTCATTGGTCCCTCGCCGCTGCTAACTGTACATTCAACTGTTCATTCTGACGGTAAAGGCGCGCGATTATCTCCTCGATCGGCGGGTTCTGAACGAGCAAATCACGAACTGGATATTTTGCTGCGATCCGACCGATCAGGGCTGCCGAAGAGATTCGCTGGGGATCGAAACTGAGACAGACTTGACTGCCTTCCTGCCGAATTACGCTTGCATCGGGATCCTCGATCTCTACTGCACCCTCCTCCAAATCGACGATCAGCCATCGCTCCGCTGTGACACGGAGTCGCAGTGCATCGAGGCTGCCATCCGAAAGTATACGGCCCTGACCGATCACCATTATACGCGAACAAAGGCTTTCGATATCGTCCATGTCGTGTGTCGTCAGGATCACAGTTACGCCGCGCTCGCGGTTCAACTTTTTGATAAAATCTCGGACGGCAATCTTAGAAAGCGCATCCAGACCGATCGTGGGTTCGTCGAGGAACAGGATTTTGGGGGCGTGCAGGAGAGCGGCAGCGAGATCGCAGCGCATTCGCTGCCCTAGGCTCAACTGTCGGACTGGCGTATCGAGTAGAGGCTGAAGGTCGAGAAGTGTGACGAGTTCCTCAAGTGTCGCACGATACTGTTTCTCAGGAACAGCATAGATGTCGCGCAACAACTCGAACGATTCTTCGACTGGCAGATCCCACCATAGCTGGGTGCGTTGACCGAAGACGACGCCAATATGCGCTACATACGCGCGCCGCTCCTTCCAGGGAACGAAACCAAGCACTTCACATCTGCCACTGTCAGGGACGAGGATGCCCGAAATTGTTTTAACGGTGGTGGATTTACCCGCACCGTTCGGCCCGATGTAACCAACTAGCTCTCCCTGATCGAGCGAGAAGGAGATGCCATCGAGGGCAGTGACTGTCCGATATTTGCGCTGCGCCAGTCCTATGATGGCGCCCAGCATACCTGGTTTACGCTCCGCGACCTTGAAAGACTTCCGCAGGTTTTCGACGACGATTTGAGGCATGAGATCCTTTGGAGCGGATTATTCGCACGTAGTTGGTTTGCAAGGCCGACGCTCGACGCACAATGAGGCACAGAACAGCGAATCTGTCCTGCGCCAGTTAAGATTAGAATTGCTTGGACCTGTTTGACTGTGCCAGTTCGGAACGATCAGGAACGAACTGCTTCCTCAGTGAAAAGATTTTATTCGCACGACATGACCTGGCCGCTAAAACAGGGCATCGCTCGAAATCACACAATGGCTCGTGCAACTGCCCTTTGCTAATTAGCTCCTGTTTAAGCCCACGATTCGTAGACCAATCATGATTAATAGCTACAGCAAATAGTATCCGCAGCCAATAGCTCTGAGATCGTTTAAGCGCGCCTACAAAAGGGACATCATTTTGTGCGTCTGTGGAATAACGCGCACCTCGGTAAGTGTACGCGAAGCGCGGGCGTGCAGCGCGATCATGCGTCCGGGCGCGACGGTCGCCATTTCCGTACCGAATGGCGTGACTGGCTGCAGAATCAGCGGTATGTTGCGATTTACTGAGGCGATTATGCTGACAACGGCATCAAGCTCTTCATCGCCAGTGGCAGGCGTCACGACGAGTTTGCCGTAAATAGTTGTCGATCCAGCCGCAAGCAAAAACTCATGGTGCCGATCCCAGGTCTGTGCGGGATCGATTCCTGTCGCGCTGGGAGCCTTGAAGTCCATCGAGACATAATCCAGCAGCGATCGTATGCGCCGCAGATGGTCGGGGAGCTGCCCGTTCGTTTCGAGAAAGACTTTCAGTCCGAGCGCGCGCACTGAAGGCAGCCACTTCTCCAGGAAGCGAGCGTGAAGCAGCGGTTCACCGCCGGTTATCGAAATGGAATGGTGCGGTTCAGAGAGATATGACCGGACAATTTCGGTTAAATCGACCTCAGCAACCGGGTTCGAAATTTTACGGAACTGCCAACTTCCTGGAGCTTCCTCAACTCTGCACTGGGTCGGGCGACCGGATTCTTTAAGCGTCTCCGGGCTGTCGCAATAGCTGCAGCGTAAATTACATCCATACGTGCGCACGAAAATCTGCCGATGACCGACGAGTATACCCTCGCCTTGGATCGAGGAAAAAACTTCTACGAGCGGAACGGAATTTGCGGTTCGATCGGAAGCCGGGAGTAGTGGAATCGAAGCTTGTATTTCTGCAATCATACTCTATTATACACCCCTGCAGCGAATGCACAAAAATCACGCTAACGAAAGTGAAGCGGATGCCCAAAGAGATTGCTTCGATTTCGTTAGCTCCATCCCCGCACGATCGCATCGCTCATCTTAGCTACGCGCACCATCTCTTTGACATCGTGAACGCGAACGATAGCCGCGCCGTAGGCGATTGAAAGCGCAACAGTCGCAGCGGTTCCTTCCAACCGATCATGCACGTGGAGACCGCCGAGCACGGTGCCGATGGTCGATTTGCGGGATGTGCCAATCAGCAGCGGACAGCCGATCTTTCTGAACTCAGCCAGCCGCCGAAGGATCTCGAGGTTGTTGCCAACGGTTTTGCCGAAGCCGATACCGGGATCGACCACTATGTTCTCGTGTCGTATTCCCGAGCTGACAGCATATTTCACCCTTTCCTGCAGGTGCCCGCAGATCTCTCTCACGACATCGGCGTAACGTGGTTCAGCAGTAATCGAAGCGGGCAACCCCGGCAGATGCATCAGGCATACAGGGAGGTATTGTCTGGCAAGGAAGCCTGCCATCTCCGCATCTGCCCTGAGTGCGCTGATGTCGTTAATCATCACCGCTCCCGCTTCGATTGCTCCTTCCGCCGCGTACGCTTTATAGGTATCGACAGAGATCGGCATCTCCGGAAGTCGAGCATGCAGAGCGGTGATGACCGGAAGCAGGCGGCGAAGTTCCTCCTTCGCCTCCAGCGGCTGCTGTGACCGAAAAGTAGCGGGGCGAGTAGATTCTGCACCGATGTCGATAATATCTGCACCATCGTGCGCCATCTGTACAGCGCGCTCGACAGCGAGGTCGGTCTCGTAGAATTCGCCGCCATCCGAAAAGGAATCCGGCGTAACATTGAGTATGCCCATCACGAGCGTGCGTTTGCCGCAACGGCCGATCGCAAGCAACTCCTGGAGGTTAGCGTATGCGGGGAGGGAAGTAGTCGCGCTCATTTTCGGGCTGATTGCTCCTGTGTATCACCAGACGAACATTGTCAAGTTTTGTGCTTTAAATCCTCTGCTTCCGTGTCTTTTTGAACGAAGTTCGCAGGGTAGGGTAAACTAAGGATAGTCGATGGAAGTCATCCATATATTGCTGGGAGAGTTTCCCAGCGACATCGACCGAACGCTGCGGGAAGCAGAAAGATTTCCAATTCATGCAAAGCACAATGAGTGTTGCGCGTCAATACCATATTATCAACTACCATTATGTCACTCTTACTCAGCTGCCAGACAATCGGCAAAACTTTTAGCAACCGCCCACTTTTCACTGACATCACGATCGGCTTGAATTCGGGCGAAAAACTCGGGTTGATCGGACCTAATGGCTCTGGAAAGTCGACGCTGCTTCGTATCCTGAGCGGCGAGGAGAAGCCCGATAAGGGCGAAGTCTCGCGCCGCCGGGATGTCAAGGCAGTCTATCTGCCGCAGGAAGATCGGTTCGATCTAAGGAGCACCGTGCTATCGGTTCTCACCAAAACGATTGAAAACGAGCCCTGGGAGGACTACGAACGCTCCGCCGAGATCAGCATCGTTCTCGGTCAGGTTGGCTTCACGGACGGCGGGCAGACTGTCGAAACGCTGTCGGGAGGCTGGCGGAAGCGCCTCGCGCTGGCGAGAGCATTGATCCAGAAGCCTGATTTACTGCTGCTTGATGAACCTACCAACCACCTCGACCTCGAAGGTGTTCTGTGGCTTGAGGATATGCTCAAAAACGCGCCTTTCGCATTTCTCGTCGTCAGTCACGATCGGTATTTTCTCGAGAACGTCACCAACCGCGTGATCGAACTCAATCGCGCTTATCCGCAAGGATACCTGAGCGTGAACGGAAACTACAGTGAGTTTCTGGTGAAAAAAGACGAGTTCATGTCGGCGCAGGCGCACCATCAACACGCGCTCGAAGGGCAGGTCAAAAAAGAGATCGATTGGCTACGCCGCGGACCGCAGGCGCGCACGACGAAAGCTAAATTCCGTATCGATGACGCCCACCGATTGATCGGCGAACTCGCGGAGGTCAAGTATCGCAACGGTCAGGATAGGTCGGTACAGGTCGATTTTACAGCCTCCGGCAGAAAAACTACAGAACTGCTCGTCGCGAAACACATTTCCAAATCGTTGGGCGATCGAACGCTTTTTTCCGGTCTCGATTTAATCCTGTCGCCCGGAACGAAACTCGGACTGCTCGGCGGTAATGGCAGCGGTAAGACCACCCTGCTGCGCCTCCTGACAGGAGCGATGGAGCCGGATGCAGGGACGATCAAATCTGCTCCGGGATTAAGAGTCGTGCTGTTTGACCAGAACCGAGCCCAACTAAATGTCAAACAGTCGCTGCGAAACGCTCTCTCGCCAAATGGGGATACGGTGCTTTATCGCGACAGTTCAATGCACATCACCTCGTGGGCAAAACGGTTTCTGTTCCGTCCCGATCAGCTCGATATGCCCGTGGCAAGTCTGTCCGGGGGCGAGCAGGCGCGTATTCTGGTCGCTAATCTGATGCTGCAGCCCGCCGATCTATTGATACTCGACGAACCCACTAACGATCTCGATATTCAGACACTGGAAGTGCTTGAAGACAGCCTGCAGGAGTTCCCTGGCGCGCTCGTCCTCGTCACGCACGACCGCTACATGCTCGACAATGTCTCCAACATTATCCTTGCACTCGATGGCGACGGTGGCAGCGGCTACTATGCGGATTACAGCCAGTGGCTGCAGACCCAGATTCCCGATGTAGTGCCGACACGCGGCAAAAGCGCTGGAACCAATTCCTCGCAGAAGCCCGTCTCAACTGCTGTACGCCGTCTGTCAACCGCAGAGCAGCGGGAACTAGACCAGATGGAAAACACGATCGTCGCCGCTGAAGAAGAGATACTGGCTAAACAGGCTGCCATGAGTGATCCGAAGGTTGCTTCCGACCATGCGGCGATCACAAAAGCATGGGCAGAGGTAGAGAAGGCTCAGGAGCGCGCCGCTGCCCTATACGTTCGATGGGAAGAGCTCGAAGCACGACGCTGTCTGGTGAATGCGTCCTGATTTATGATATTTTGACTATTTCTGTCACGATATTTGTCGGTCAGCGTAATAGTGATGTAGTAACACTCTTATCCACTTCGCTATCTCGACCGCCGCGTGAATCGTATATAAACTAGCTAGCTTTGAATTCACTGTGTCGTCAAAATGAATCGGTTCTCAGTCTGCGCGACAGACCTGTGCTGCAGACATCAGGAAGGGAACGTGAAATGAAAGTCCGTGCAAAAATCAACTCGCAGTCACGCGCGAGGTTTCTATCATTTTATGGAGCTGGATTGCTCGGGCTGAGCGTCATGTTCGCGCCCCCTGCTGCATCCGCCCAAAACAGAGGGCGTGATGGCCAGTCCCCTCCGCCACAGGTGCAGCGCAACGCCCCTGCACCAAATCGTCAGGCTCCGCAAGTCAACCGTCAGGCGCCACAGGTAAATCGTAATCCGTCTTCGGGAGGCTATTCTTCCGGCGGTTATGGCAGCGCGTCTCGCGCTGATGGTCGTCCTTACGGTGGTTACAATGGCAGCTATAACGGACGCGGGCGCGGGGATTACGGCTCACCCTACTATAATCGTGACGGAAACTATAGTCGAGGCACTACCGGTTATGGAGTGCCGGACATTACTGGCGACTATACCCGCCTGAACAGCCCCAGTTTCCAAAACCGTTCAGAGAACCCCTATATCAAGCGAAACAGCGATGTAAACTACAATGCGCGAAATCGCCGATTCAATGACTCGGCCGAAGGATTCGGTTTCCGATACAACAATGGTGTGCGCGGACGCGATGCATTCTACTTTTCGGGAGGCTTCGGAAACTTCTACTTCTCGAGTGGATACGCCTATTATCCATACTACTATGATGATTATGTCTATGGATTGACATGGCCGTCGCTGTATTCAGTGTATTATGGGGCGTTCCCGCCTTATATCGCTGCCGATGCACTCTACTTCCTGCCACCTCGGACAGTATATGTGCCGTATCCGGTGTATTCGGACGGAGAGTATCATGGGTATCGCTCTGATGATGTCGATGACTACTATCTGAATCGTCCTCGTGGTACGAGTTCAGATGGTGGTTATCGCATTGGAGAAGGCCAGCCAGAAAAGGTAGTTAAAGATGCACAGCTAACTGCAACAATTGCGGACCTGACAACCGCATGGCGCAGAGGAAACATTCAACTGCTGGCGAAACATACGCGTAAAGATGGCAAAATCGCGGTTTATCTTCGTGGAAAATATCAATACTCGCTTGACATTAGCGATTATCTCGATATGACCCGCGACGCCTTCACAGCGACACGCACACTGCGTTACGATCTCGATGGAGTACAGCGCAAAGACAATACAGTTACCACGATCACCGGTAAGCACATCTATCGCGACAAAAAGGACAATGAGCGCACCGTCTACGTAAGCTATGTGCTTGAGAAAATGGGCGACGAGTACTATATCACGCAGGTAGGCACCGCCCCTGATCGGCTTGAAGATCTCAAACCCGAGTCAAAGCCTGTAGCGCCACCGGAAAGCCCACTTCCACCTGTGGACAATCCGGTGCCCCCAACAGACAATCTTGAAAGATAGTCCGAACAAGTGGGGATCAATAGTTAGCGAAGGGCGGAGAGTAAAAACTCTCCGCCTTTCGCTATTTCAAAAGCGTCTGGGCTTAAAACCGACTTCCCTGATCATTTGTCTGGGGTAACTACATCACTTTCCCGAAGCTTCGAGAGGGGAGCGAAGACTGCTTTTCTGCCTGTAAGAGCGAAACCGACGGTAAGGTGAATAGTTACTGTCGGGCATTATCTGCTGCGCACAGATCCGCCTGTGGCGAGAATGTTGGAGACACTCCACACTGTCACGAAATATCCAACTGTCGGTTTCACGCCATTGTGTATTCTGCATTGCCCGGAATGATCACGGCTTTAACGACCCGTCCCGCCTCAACATCCCGCAGGGCGAGCGCAGCTTCAGCCAGAGTATACTTTCTCGAAATGAGCGAAGACCAATCGAAGCGCTGACCGAAACGGGATAGTATGTCCATAGCGCGCTGCACATGTGAAAAATCGCTCCCCCAGCAGCCCCGGATTTCCAGATGCTTACGGTTGATATGAAGATGCGGATTCAGCGAAACGTCGCCATTGTCGGTATACTGTCCCACGATCACGTACCTGCCCGCGTCCCGTACCAACTCACAGCCTTCGCGCACAGCCAATGGATTTCCGCTAGCCTCGATCACGATATCTGGTAATAGTCCGCCCGTCGCCTCGAGTACCGCTTCCCGGCGTGCTTCGGGTGTCGATCGGGTCACATCGATCGTGAAATCTGCGCCGAAAGAGCGCGCTGCAGATAGTCGAATGTCCGGTGCTCCTATCACGCCGACCCAACCAGCGCCGCTCAGTATCGAAAGCGAGCACGCACTTAATCCGACGGGACCGCTTCCCTGAATCAAGACTCGATCGCCGAGACGGATACGTGCCAGTTCGATAGCATGGATTGCCGTCGGAAGCCCGCAGCCCGCCCCGATCCAGTCGTCTGGCGTAACAGTTGCCCCGAGCGGCAGGATATGGGTTCCCGGATGAAGATAGAGGTAGTCTGCCCATCCGCCCGACAGCCCGGGGGCATCGTCTGCGCCGAAGGTGATGCCGTATACGCGGCGGTGAGGACAGCGATTCGGCGCTTTATCGACCAGACAGACCCGACAGGCGTTGCAGGTGCCATATACGTCGAGGAAAGCGACCACCTGCCCTTCACTGAGGCGGGCGCCATCGACAGCAAACACTGTTTCTCCTATCGCTTCGATGATTCCAACACTGATATGTCCGGGAATCAAAGGGTAGGGGACACCGGTCAACTTTCCATGCCAGAGATGAACATCCGTGCCACAGACTTCGGATGCCAGCACACGAAGCAGCACTCCGCCGCGTTCGATTATTGGTATCGGATAGGTACGAATTTCAGGCTCAACGCCGGGAGCAGGGAAAACGACAGCGCGTGAAGTAGTGGGTATTGTGTTCATTTATAGTCTCGAGGTCGTTTGTAACTGGCCAGCAACGCCACGATCTTATCTTGTGCCGCTACGCAGATGCTATTCGAGCAGAGATGATTGTTCATCAAAATCGAGAAGGCGAGCATCTCTCCGTCTCCGGTCGTGACGTAGCCGCTGAGTGCGCTCGCATGGGATATATAGCCGGTTTTCGCATGGCAGTTGTTTTGCGCGGCGCTCTCTTTCATCCTGTTGCGTAGCGTTCCGTCCACCCCTGCAATCGGAAGCGAATTATAAAAAAAGTTGAAGTCCGGTCTGCGCCTCATTGCTGAGAGGAGACGAACGATATTGTGCGGCGAGACAAAGTTGCGGCGCGATAGTCCAGATCCGTCAGCCTGCTGAAGTTGATCGAGATCGAGCGTCAGGGTCCGAAAGAAATCGCGTGCAGCAAGTTCGCCGGTTCCCTCTGTTCCTGAGGTGCCCTGCTTTTTTTTAACCGTGCCAATGGTTTTCATCAGGCATTCGGCGATCAGGTTGTCGCTTGGCTTATTGAGCTTCACCAGCAGTTCGGAGAGGGGAGCGGATCTGTGTTCAGCAATCATTACAGGTTGTCGAAGACCAGTTCGCTCAACATCTATTGGAACCGGCAACGGGGTAGTGACCGCGAGTTTGATGCCAGCTTTAAGCAGTGACTGCGCAAACAGTTCAGCTGTGAATAATGAGGGATTGTCGATTGTGACCGCGACCGGAGCGTACATCGAGTGACGTAGATTTGCATTCCCACTTTGAGCAGCTTTGCCCTGGGCTGTGTTGGACAGAGGTATCAGCCCGCTTACGGGAATAGTATTGCTGCCGCGCAAACGGTCGATTGAGAGCGATCCTATGGTGCCATACGCAGAGGTTGTAGCTGTATTCATGACCCGGATTGTGCTGGTTCGTGCACTGATTTGCACGCGCACAGCAGCGCCGATTTTGCTGCCTGGTCTACACAGTATTTCGACAGTGTTTTCGTCGCAGTTGAGCGCACTGATTTGCGCAGAGTAGTAGGCTGCTTCGTCGTCCCATGCCCAGCTATCCCCGAGACGCTGTGAATCGAACAGGCGATCGTCGTAACGTATCGTACCCTTGATCCGCTTTATTCCCGACGAGGCGATCTGCCTCGCCAGCGAATCAAGGTCAGCGGTCGATAGAATTGGATCGCCGGAACCGATCAATACGAGGTCGCCGAGCAGGACACCCCCTTTCACTCGCGATGTGGATTTCACTCGCGTTATGAACCGGAAATCACTGCCCAGCACCGCCAGTGCGGCGCAAGAAGTGAGGATTTTGTTGTTTGAAGCGGGCATAAAGACTTTGTCTTCGTTACGCGCAAACAAAGCCTCGCCATTCAGAAACGAGACAACATCGATACCCTGTATTCCTGGCTGCAACGCCTTTTCATTAAGCACGGCTTCGATCGAAACAGCGAGAGCCGGATCTGACACTCCTGTTGCGCGTACTGGAATTTGTACACTCGCCAGTAACGCAATCGACAAGAGAATCTGTAGGATACAGGAACGAGGCATGCGTGAGCGCACGGGCTCGCACACGTGTCCCCACTGATAAAGGGTTGTCATAGTCTCCATTTCACCGCCAGCAGAAGTGATTCCTGTGAGATTCGATTTGCCTCTCATCTCGACCACCTACAGCCGACTTGACACATCGTTCGCTAAAGTGTATAATTCAGCCATCGAGTAGGTTTCTGTACCCGCTCCTCATTCCTGCATGCGCGGGGCGATAGCTCAGTTGGTAGAGCGCTTCAATGGCATTGAAGAGGTCAGGAGTTCGAGCCTCCTTCGCTCCATAAAAATTATGGAAGCTCGTATTTGGCGCAGCGCTCAGGCGCTGCGCCCGCATCTTATTAGAGGGTCACTGCCCGGTTCACGGGTTGATACCGATTTGAGCATGGGTATGTGGATTATTGCTTGGTAACTGCGGGGTACGCGATGAAGAATTTAGTTTCTCGCCTGCTGGATAAAATGGGACGAACAGCGCGCCCATTCCTCTGCCTTGCGACGATTGCCAGTGGGTTGCAGTTTTGCCATTCTGCTGCCGCGCAAAACGCTCCAGTCATCACATACCCTTCTCCTTCCGCAGCAAAAGCAGATGCGGTGATTTTTGTATCTCCCGCACGCGATGGGACTGCCAACGTCGGCATCGTTTACAGCAGGAAGACAGACCATGCAACGGTGCTGCAGGATCTACAAAAGCTTCTGACAGCGACGGGCTGGAAACTGGAGAAGCCACCTCTGATCACCAATGAAAGTCCGCACCCGGATCGAATTAACCAGTTTCCAGTCAGCACAGGTATACAGTTTGCGCTGAAAGATGCTGCCCAGGTACAGGATTCGCTGCCTGCTGTGGGCGCATATCTTACCGCACTGCAGCGGCTCGATCATATCGAAGTCAATTTTGCGTTTCCTGATATGGACGGTAAAGAGAATCTCCGTGTAGATAGTCCTGCGATGACTGTCGAACTGAACCGTAACTCCGGACTTTATCAATTCGAGGCGGATGTGCGAGACCATACACATGCGCTCCCCAACTTGAATTTTCGACGACCTGTAACTGAGCCTCCTGTCGCACCCGCTGTGCAGAAACCAACAGCACCTCAACGCAAAACATCCCTGTGGTCCGTGCTTTTGATTGCGCTGGGCGCTGGTATTCTCGGGTATGTTGGAATCTACACTTACTTTTCCCGCCGTGTCTAAAAAGTTGTTCTCTGCAGGGGGATGGGTATACTGTTTCCATGCGAAATGAAATGAAGGGATAATACGCAGATAATGGCTATTGAAATCGATCAACTGATACTCGAGGGGGCAGAGAAATCTGCTTCCGACCTCTTCCTAAAAGCAAATGCACGCCCTGCCTATCGAATACACGGCAAGGTGGCACATTCCGACTATCCCATAATGCTTGAGGAAGAGGTAACGCGGCTCGTCTACTCCAAGATGAACGCGCGACAGCAGGCGATGTTCGAGCAGCACCATGAGATGGATCTCGCATTTTCCGTGGGTGAGGGTCTGCGTATTCGAATGAATATTTATAATCAGCGCGGCGCACCGGCGACCGTCTGCCGATTGATACCCACAAAAATCCGATCGCTCGACGAATTGGGAGTACCACCGAAAGTAAAGGACTTCACGACGCATCGAAACGGACTTGTGCTTGTGACAGGGCCTACGGGATCGGGTAAAACGACGACACTGGCAGCAATGATCGATATGATCAATGCCGAACGGCGCGTTAATATTATTACCATCGAGGATCCGGTCGAGTTCGTTCATAAGGATCGAGAAGCGATCATCAGTCAGCGCGAGATTGGGATCGATACGGAAAACTTCGGTATGGCTCTGCGGCATGTGCTCCGACAGGCGCCGGATATCATTCTCATCGGAGAAATGCGTGATATCGAAACGATGAACGTAGCTCTGCAGGCGGCAGAAACAGGTCACCTTGTTTTTGCTACAGTGCATACTGCGAGCGCCGCAGAAACCCTCGACCGCGTATCGAATATGTTTGCCCCGCATGAGCGCCCGATGCTCTGGCTGCGCCTTTCGACAACGCTGAGGGGCGTTCTCTCCCAGAAACTTCTTCCAACTGCGGATGGCAAAGGGCGTGTCGCGGCAATAGAAGTTATGGACGTCACGCCGACGATCGTCAAAATGCTGGAAGAGGGGCGTTCCGACGATATCTATACTGCAATCCGACAGGCTGGCACCGAAGCATACTGGGGTATGCAGACCATGAATCAGTGCCTGCTGCGATACTACAAGGCGGGCATCATAACAGAGCAGGATGCGCTAGCCAACGCAGGTCAGTTCACTGAACTCAAGCAGATGATCAGAATGGCATTCAATAAGGGCGAGGTGAGTGCGCCTGTCGCGGCGGGCGGTCCGTTGCGATAGTATAAATGAAGACCTATGTGTCAGTGTGGTAGAGGCAAGACCTAAAACGGGGCGCAACGCGTCCCGTTTTTTTATTTTTTTGTGGGGGGGGGGGTGGGGGGGCGGCCACGCAAAAAAAATTAAAAGTTTGGGGGTGGGAT
>JBBQPY010000129.1:0-15362 GCA_038216735.1 Chthonomonadales bacterium | reverse complement strand
CGGCACGGTCGTCCCATCCCGCTTCGGTCAGGAAGCGTTGCAAGACGCGCGGCGAGGCCGGCACTGTTTCGGCCAGGTTCTCGGCGTTGCGGCGTTCCTGGGATTGCACCAGAAGTGCCTGTAAGTAGTGTTGGCTACGTTTTCGCCACTGTTTGCGTCCAAAAGCGGGCGCAAAGAAGGCGTGAAAATCACAGAACGTGTCGTATAAAGAAGCACACTCATTGGCATCCATAAGGCACCTCCTGAGCCGTAAAACAGCGTCAAGAGAGTGTATCACAAATTCGTCGTTGTAATACTAGAGGGGATGCGGCGCTATCAGGAGACCGGACAAGGGCCTGTTTTGAACCAGCGCATTGAGATCACCGCCCTGCACAGGGATGGCCACGAACTGCCAGTAGAACTTTCCATCGCGCCGATCCGAACCTCGGGAACTACCACATTCAGCGCCTTTGTGCGCGACCTCACACCGCAGAAACAGGCTGAAGAACTTCGCCGTCAATCCGAAACCCGTTTCCGCCTGCTTGTGGAGCAATCTCCCCTGAGCATTCAGATATTCTCCCCCGATGGGAGCACGTTGCGGGTCAATCCCGCATGGGAGCAGTTGTGGGGTGTGACGCTCGACGATGTTCGGGATTACAATATTCTCGAGGATCGACAACTCATGGAGAAAGGCATCATGCCTATGATCCAGAAAGCTTTTGCAGGCGAAGCGGTTACGCTGCCGCCTGTGCTCTATGATTCTGAACAAACCCTGCCCAATCGGATAAAAAATAAGGTGCCGCCGCGCTGGACGGTGGCTTATATGTATCCTGTCAAAGATGCAGCCGGCGGCATTCGTGAACTGGTCTTGATCCATGAAGACATTACCGAGCAGCGGCAGTCCGAGCAAGACCGCCTGCTCCTTGCCGCTATTATCCATTCCTCCGACGATGCCATCATCAGTAAAGACCTCCGAGGGATCATAACCTCCTGGAACAGAGCCGCGGAACGCATCTATGGATATCCCGCGTCTGAAGTCATCGGTAAATCCAAATCTCTCCTCATTCCTACCGAGATGGCCGAGGAACTGCCGACGATTCTCCGAAAGATAAAGGCTGGAGAACATATCGAGCATTACGAGACTGTGCGTGTTCGCAAGGATGGATCTCGCATCCATCTGTCAATTAGCGTATCGCCAGTGCATGATGCCCAGGGAACGATTGTGGGAGCCTCTACGATTGCCCGCGACCTTTCGGAGCGCCTCCAGCACATGCGCGAGATCGAAGCCCTGAATGCGCGCCTGAAGCGATCCATCCAGGAGACGCATCACCGGATCAAGAATAATCTTCAGGTCATTTCTGCCCTGGCTGATTTGCAGATGGATCAAGACCAGAGCATGGTTCCCGCGACAGCCCTTGCCCGTATCGGGCAGCATACGCGCAACCTCGCGGCTGTGCATGACCTGCTTACTCAGGAAGCCAAAACCGACGTCCATACGGACAGTATCTCCGCAAAAGCCGCCCTGGAAAAATTGATCCCCCTCCTGCAAGCCACCACAGGTGGACGGCGCATCAAATATACGACCGACGATTTTCGAATGTCTGTGCAGGAAGGCGTTTCGATGGCGTTGTTGATTTCCGAACTCGTGAGTAATGCTGTCAAACATGGTCGAACGGATATCAAGCTAACCTTG
Organism: Chthonomonadales bacterium; assembly: GCA_038216735.1. Lineage (GTDB taxonomy): Bacteria > Armatimonadota > Chthonomonadetes > Chthonomonadales > Chthonomonadaceae > JBBQPY01. Next base: position 13,690 of record JBBQPY010000129.1, on the reverse strand, counting down.
ACAGCCGTGGAGAATAGTGCGCGGCTGGAAGTCTGCGACGATGGTCCCGGGTTCCCGCCAGGCTTTGATTGGGAGACAGCGGCTAACACAGGGCTGGAACTCATCGACAGCATTGGCCGTTTTGATCTGAGGGGGACGATCTCTTATGAGAATCAGGAGCAGGGTGGGGCACGGGTTGTGGCATCTTTTCCGATAGCGCTGACATAGATGCGCCTTCCCGGCGTGACGACTGGTCTGTCCCGCGCTCCACTGCCACTGCTTTTCAAGGTGGCTGGCTGCCGGGAAATCGAGCACAGGATCAACCTCCGCGTCATAGCCGCCTGACTATGGAAGATAAAGTGTCTTCACCAGTACGTCACTTCGATGATCGATCCAGGCACAAATCGTCCACTGCTGATGCTGTATCTCTCTGCCCGCAGCGTCAGCCAGTGAATATTAACCACACCGATGGGAGCAATAGACAGATGAACACTATGAATTGCGGAAAAGACCGTCGAAAGCGGTTTGTCGACCTCCGAATACCCGTGGCGTTGCTGGCGTTCGCGGTCTCTCTGCTAATGTCCATGGGGACAGCAAGGGCGCAGCGGTTTGCCGTCAACGCGGATCATGCCAGCGGCATTTACAACCCTGGCGAAGTGGTGCATTGGCAGGTACAGTGGGAAGGGCCGACTCCTGCCCCCGACAAATGTCACTATGTTCTCAAGAAGGGCGGTCTGACGGTACTCAAAGAGGGCAACCTTTCCCTGCAGGCTGGGGCGGGTCACGTCGATACGCAGTTTCTGGAGCAGGGAACCCTGCTGCTGGAGGTGAAGGGGACTGCGTCGGATGGACACGAAATCCGCAGTGTAGGCGGCGCCGTTGCCGGATGGAATAAGATTGCTCCCTCCGCACCCTGTCCCAAAGACTTCGATGCCTTCTGGAAAGCGAAGCTCAAAGAGCTGAAGGCGGTGCCTGCCAACCCGCGCCTGGAAGCGGGAGACGCAGGCAAAGCCGAGGTGAACTACTGGAAAATCACGCTCGACAACATCGGCGGAACCCATATTCAGGGACAGCTGGCGCGTCCCGCAACCGGCAACAAGTTTCCGGCGCTGCTGATCGTACAGTGGGCGGGAGTCTATGGATTGTCCAAATCGTGGGTAGCTGACCGGGCGGCAGAGGGCTGGCTAACGCTCGACATCGAAGCCCATGATTTGCCCATTGATCGTCCCGAATCTTTTTATAAACAGCAGTCCGACGGACCGCTTCAAAACTACCCGGCAATCGGGAATGACAGCCGCGATACCAGTTATTTTCTGCGTATGTATCTGGGCGACTATCGGGCTGCGCAATATCTCAGCGAGAGGCCGGACTGGGATGGTCGAACGCTCGTAGTGATGGGCGGCAGTCAGGGCGGGCAGCAGACCCTCGTGACCGCGGGACTGCATCCCAAAATCACCGCAGCGCTCGCCGAGGTGCCTGCGGGGTGCGATATGCTCGGGCCTGATGTCGGACGCGCGCCGGGGTGGCCGATGTGGTACTGGCAGGCCAAAGGCAAAGATCCGCAAAAGGTGCGTCAAGCCAGCCGCTATTTCGATGCGGTCAACTTCGCTTCGCGAATCCATTGCCCGATTCTGGTCGGCACAGGGCTGATCGATGAGGTGTGCCCGCCTGCGGGTGTCGCTGCTGCCGTGAACCAGATTCGCGCCCCGAAAGAGTTGGTTTTCTTTCCGCATGGCGGGCATCAGGACGAAAACCATTCGCATGAAGCTTACACGCAACGGTGCTGGGGAGACTGGCTGCCTGCCCTGCGGCAGGGCAAGCCTGCGCCCCTGCAAACCCGGATAGTACCGCCCGGAAAGTAGGTGTTCTCCGGGACCATTACCCTCCGTAAGAGATACTGTCGTCGAGTTCGATTTCGTGATTCTGCCTGCACATTCTGCACGGACGCTCCGCCGTCCGTGCAGAATGTGCTGTGTAGCCGCCCGCTCGTTAGTGTTTTGCGGCGCGAATGCCGCTCGATACGATGAACATCCTTCCCGAGTGGTAGCCGTGAATGCCGCTCCAGGCTGACGTGATCAGCAAATCGGCGCTGCCGTCACCGTCCACGTCACCGATTCCTACCGCATCGAAACCGAAGGTGTCTCCCGGAACGCGGCATGTGTAGGTCTTCAGGACACGCCCACTCTTTCCCGAATAGAGAGTGGCGCGGCCGCCAGATACGGCGGCTCCGCCATACTGCCACGATCCGATAATCAGATCAGCATGTCCGTCGTGATCCACATCTCCCGCATCCGCCCTCCCGATGCCAAATCCCTCCCCGGGCGTCTCCCCGGTCAGGGTCAGAATTGAGTGGCCATCTTTGCCGGAACGGATGTACACACGACCTGTAGCAGGTCCCTTCGCCGAGTTGCCGAAATCGGAGGCATATATATCCGGCACTCCGTCGCCATCGACATCGCCCACGACCGAGACAAACATATAGCCGAGCGCACTGCCGGTCTCGTCGGCATCGATTACGAATTTGGGAGTCTGCGACAGAGCATCGTAGACATAGGTTCGTCCCGTGTGCTTCGGACCGGCTCCAGGCGCGCCAACGATCAGAAATCGATGCTGCCCATCAGAATATCCTGCAACGGTGCTGCCGAACCCATCCTCCGCGCGCTCGCCCGTCAATGTGAGCAGTAGGTGGCCATCCTTACCCGAATAGACGTATGCGCGTCCAGCACTATGTCCCCCTGCATTATTTGTCGACGCCCCCACCATGACATCGGCATATCCATCCTGATCGATATCACCTACTCCCGCGACATGTCCGCCATAGGTGTCGTTACGGTCCTCCGCCTGAAGAGTCTGCAGAACGCTCCCATCTTTGCCCGAGAAGATATACGCCTTTCCACATCCGGGCGCACCTGCAATGACGTCCGGAATGCCGTCCCGATTGGTGTCACCCGCGCACTCGACCCCGAGTCCGAGCTGATCGCCAGGGTGCCCGTCTGCCTTCCAGAGCAGTTTGCCGGTGCGTGTCGAGTAGAGATAAACACGGCCCGCATTCGCGCCGCCGATATATTTGGTCGGCGCAGACGTGACTACATCATTCACGCGGTCGCCATCCACATCGCCCATGCTGCGCGCGATCCATCCGAACTGATCATTCATCGCCTCACCATCCCACTCACGCACGATCTTTACCGATTCTACAAAGGGATGAGCAAACTCTTTCGGTTTCGGGAGCAGCGCATCGAAACGGACATCGCCTCGCAGTGTGGTCAGGTCAGGATCGATCTGAATCACTGTCATATCGAGCTTATGAGTCGCCCTGGCTTTACCAAGCCAGTCGAATGCCTGCTTCTTATCGTTTTTGAGCGCGTAGGCGACACCCACATTGTAGAGCGCCTGTGGAAAGCCGGGCTCGATTTTAAGAGCCGTATTATATGCCGCTATAGCCCTATCGTAGTTCTTTGCTTTGAGAGAGATATAGCCCAGCACACGCCAGTCCCGTGCTTTCATCGGATCGCGCGCGGTCGCAGCCTCCATAATTTTCGCCGCGCCCGCCAAATCACCGCGCTGCAGACTTGCCAGCGCTTCGGTCGCCCCGGGGGGCGGATTTTGTTGCGCCTGAGCTGTCCCTCGATAGTTCCCAGGAAGGGTTGCCAATATACCGAGCAGCGCCACCGGCGGAAGCAATGCTGGAAATACATGCCACGTACGCTCTGTCCTCTTTTGCCGACTCACTTCAGCACCTCCGAAACCCAGATTCGATTTGCTTTTCGCCGTAACATATAGTCCCGTGCCAAACCGTTTGTGTCCTGATTACTGCGTAACTATTCAACCTCACCCCAACCCCTCTTCCCGAACCTTCGGGAAGAGGGGGAGCGATGGCAAAAATTCTGACTGGAAGTGCGGAACCGAAGGGAGGTCGAATGGTTATATTTCGGCTCAACACTTGTCCTGATTGAAAGAGGCGAGCACAGCATCAGAGGATATCTGCTGTGCCGCCATTGGAGGTGTGCTAGCTGCTACTGCCCGCACCCCTCCTAAACTCCGAATAGCAGGGTATTCAGTATCACCTACTCGCCTCTCACCTTATCGCGATGAGGTTTGACCAGCCTGTGGTTTCTGTGTAGCCTGCGCATATTCTTTCTGCACGGACCGCAAGTCCTCGCTGAGTGCGGCCTTCTGGTCGGGATCCATCGCTTTCTCAATCTGCTTCTGAAGTGCCAGCACATGCGCCGTTTGCAGGGCCTGCGTGGCATTGACTGCGATATCAGGTTTAACGCCAACGCCCTCCCAGTTCGTCTTCGTGATCGGATTGATTGCCCGCCCGGATGGTACAAACAGTGTAAAATGGGCATTTATGCGCTGACTGCCTCCGGGATTTGCGCCGCCGCCTGTTGTTTCTCCGATGATCGTCGCGCGTTTTTGCGTCTTGAGGTTGTAGGTGAATTCCTCTGCTCCGGAGAAAGTATGGTTACTGGTGAGCACATATACCTCTTTCCCGACATATCGTTTGCCTGGTATGTGCGCCAGTGTCCAGTACTGGTGGGTACTGTCATCTGGGCGCCAGTAAATATCGTTGAGATGCACCGACTCCGAATCGAACAGGTAACTGCAGGCAACCGCCACCATCGCAGGATCACCGCCCCCGTTGTTACGCATATCGATGATCAATGCATCGGTGTTGGCAAGAAAGTTCATCGCGCCCGCGAGCGTTTCGCCCGCCTGCTCTGCATCGCCGAAGTAGCGAAAATCCAGATACCCGATATTGCCCCGTAAGCGCTCCACCTTCTCGAAACCCCAGTTGCTTGCCGCGTTGTCCCGAATAAACGCTTCACGACGCCTCTTGCGCTCGTTCGGCGTTGGATTATTCGACTCGTTGTCTTCGGGCAGGGGTGTGGCGGAATACCGGACTCGCAGATGTTTGTCATGGCTGATGGCTTGCAGATCGTGGGTCAATCTGTCCGCGAAGAGGCTTCCGACGCTCAAGCTATCGTACTCATGCTGCTGCACTCGTGCGTTGATGGCAGCTTCCATCTTCTTCGCGACTTCAGGGAAAACGTATTCCGCGTTGAGCTTCTTCAGCACGTCAGTCACAACCTGCATCCTCACACCGTCATCGATCGGAAGATTGGGAGGCGGACTTACCTGCTGCGCCTGCAGCGGGACCAGGCTGCCTACCAGAGTACATAGGCTGAACACAATACGAATGGAACTGTGATTGGGAATCGGCATGTCTTTTCTCCTTATTATTTATTTCACAAGTCAATCAGGATCAGATTGGAACAACTACTGGTGCTTAGGAAGGCTGATGCGCCCCTCGCAGCGCCTGACGCCGTTGAGAAGCAGCTCAGCGAGGGCAGTTACTTTGCGTTGGATCTCTTCGCGTGCTCCCAGCTCTCGAGCGCTGAGGCTGTAGGGCAGCAATGCATTGGTAGCCAGCAGGAGGGTTTGGGCAGTGAGGAGCGCGTCTTCACATGCAAAAAAACCGAGGTGTGTACCTTCGTTGATGACGGCGGCGAGCAGGGCGGCTTCCTCGGCAAAGTAGCGTTCCCGCCGGGCGAAATAAGCGGGGCGGAGGGCAGCAAACAGAGCATCGAAACTCTGATAGTATGCCTGTACGCTGTCGAATCGGAAAAGGACACGAGTCTGAAGCATCTCCCGCAGCTTCACATCGGGTGTCTGCTCTGTGCGGGCAACGGCGCTCAACTGTTCCAGCAATTGAGCGACGACCCTGTCTATGGAGGAGAGGGCGACCTCCTCCTTGCTGGGAAAGTGAAGATATATCGTCCGTTTGCTGACGCCTGCTTCCTGAGCGATGTCGTCCATAGTCATCTTCTGGTAGCCGTAGCGTGCCAGCAGCTGGTCAACAGCGTCGAGAATCAGGTTGCGAATATCACGGCGTAATTCGGTGGGGGGTGACGAATGAATCATGTTACCAGTATACCAGATTAGAGTTTCAGTATACTACGTAGTGACGAATAGGTTCGCAAATGGTTTCGAAAATACAGGCAGAATATTTGCCTTCGCTCTTCCTCTCCCAGAGCTTCGGGAGATGGGGTTGGGGGTGAGAGTGAATATTCAATATTATATGTCGCTGTTTCCTATAGAAATTTGATATTAGGAGAACGAAGGTTTATTGGAATGGTGACATGAGGACGTTATCTGAATCAGAGCGACACGGCCAAGGAAGTCGCTGACGGAAAACGAGCGTTTCCACTCTTGCCGATTTGAGGTTGATTGAAACGATGTCCAAAAGGCAGAGGTCGTGCGCAAACATCTGTAGGAGAATTATCCGAAGAGATTTCCAGATGGGAGGGATTCAGACCGATCGCAGCCGAATTAGCGGTTAAGATCTGCACAAGCTTTATCAAAGGTAGACTGGCTGCTGGGCTGTGGACATGGTTGGATTACATTGATTCCCAACTGATCTGTCCTATTTTGATTGTCGTCATAGCCCAGCATGGGCAACTGGTTTGCCCGTGACCGATCCCGCGCAGCAGAAGGCTGTTTACGGTGATGCGCGCCCGGAGTAAAGCCCGATCGAAACAGTGTCGCGAACTGGTTGTTGCAGGGAGTGCTCTGCTGATAGCGATCGCTAAGTGCGAGAGGGTAAATTTAGCGCGGACGCAATTTCAATGTCGCGTGTTTAGCTCTGCCAGGGTGTCACTTTACACGGTGCGCCTTCACGCCCGCCGAAGCGGCAAGTGCCTGCGCCCACCGATGCGCCCATTCGGCATGGTTCGTCAGAACACTTTCAGGACAGCTACGGCTGCGGGCGACAAAAGCCGGGTGGAAAGGACGCCCCGTTGGCTGTCCGGTCGGCTGATAGCGTAGGTCGATGCTCCAGCGTACGCCTGAAGTGTAATTCGGTGTAGAGCGATGGGGCGTATATCGGTGCATGAAAACGATCCCGCCCTTGCCAACCGGTACGGGACGCGGCGCGATGTCGGGCATGAGATCAGGACGGATTGTGGTGCCCCCGATATCCTGATGCTCCCTGTAGCCTTGTTTCCAAACATGTGGGAGCACCTCCATGCAGCCATTTTCCACCGTTGCATCGGTCAGCGCGATCCAGCAGGTCACGATATCGGAGTGGTCCGCCTCTTCCCAGGTGACGCCTGCGTCCTGATGCCAGGGAACGTTGTAAAACCCTCCGCCCTCACCGGTGAGGGCGGCAGGCGGCTTCGCACGAATATGCTGAATTGGACTGCAGGTTATCTCTGGCCCAATAAGCGACTCCACTGCATTGAGCAGGTGTCCGTTGCGCAGAAACGCGAAGGTGGCTGGACCGCGCGCAAACATGATGTCCATGCCGTGAGTAATCTCGGGCGACTGAGCATACAGGCAGGCGACTCTCCGCTCGAAGGGATACTGGTCGCACATCTCAGTGATTTTGCCTTCTGCCTGCAAAGCGCAGGCGCGTCGGTCTATCCATGCGGCATATTCGGAGATGATGGGGGATATATCGTCGTCGGTAAGTACCCCTTCGGCCACGAGCACCCCCTCCTCGCGAAAGGCGAGTACCTGATCCGTACTTAAAGACATTTCGCTTTTCCTCCTTTATATACTGAGCTTTATATACTGTAGAGCGCGAACTCGGCGGATAGTACGCAACCGTAAGTTATCAGGATTCAGGCTCGTGCTGTCGGCGCAATCCTACGCCTTATCCGGACTAGAACAGTGGCTCCCGCTCGCATCGGAAGTGCTCTCACGTGAAGGCGATTCGACACTGATCCACCAGTGCGCTTGCGAGGAGGCGCATGCCCCATGTGCCGTTCCGAAGCCTATCGCCTCTATCGGGACGACGCCATTTGTAATTCCCTGGCGCGACTTGTCCGGTTCGAGCCGATTGTCTACGCCATGGGTGGAACCAGAAATCTCAGGCGTCGCGGCCTTTCATTGCGATGCGCCCCGCATTCTCCCTGCGTTCGTGATCCGTGCTCGCCCTGAGTCCTACCGATTTGCAACGCGGATTGTATGCGGCGTGGACACGAGAGATTAGCCCCCTTTACTCACTGGGTCTGGCGTCGCGGAAAGCACAATCGGAACCTTCACCGGATTTCCCCAGCTGCCGCCCCAGGTGGCAAGGATCTCCTGCTGCCCCTGATAGAAGTCCGCTGAATCAGTGGGCAGGGTATAATCCTTATCGAGTTTGTTCGCAATATCGCAGTAGTACTTGAGCAAGTAGCGACCCTTTTCCAGAGGGGAGCGATCTGCTGGAACTTGCGTCTGCTTCACGGGCAGCACACGAAACATGATGAGATTAGTGCCGGTGGGTTGTCCGGGTTTGTCTGCACCTGCCTGCCGCTCTCCGGTCGCAACGGGCTTTGGAGACCAGTTATTGCGTACCCCGTCCCAGGCATATACATCCACCCGCAGCAGTTTGCTATTCCAGTTCGCAGGCCCGTTACTCACAGCCAGAATGCTATTCATATCCTCCAGCGCTTGTAGTGAAGGTGCAGGCAGGTCAGCCTCAGTGCGATACTTGCCCTTGACGCTCCTGGCATAATCCTCCAACCACGCGCGAAACATCTTGTAGCCTGCGTCGCCGTAGAGCATTTTCACTCCGCCCCCATGCGCTACTTTGTTGAGGGGCTTGAGAAGGAGAAGACTGTCTTCGGGTTTCTCTATATTGACATCTCCCTGCGCGATCAGGCGCTTCATGGTAGCTTCCGGATTGTTGGGCACGTACCAGCGCACCCGTTCTCCATATTTTTTCACATTTTCCAGATTGTCGGGCCGGTGGCAGCCCATGCAGCGTGCCTCCTGCGACCAGATATTGCGCGCAAAGGAGGCGGTAACGCTATCTATGCGCGAATGGCGAATTACCGCATTCGAAACCGCGGGTCCTGCGCGCTGCTTTGCGGGGAGAATGGCTACGCTTCGGAGTTTAGGGTCTTTTGCTGCCGCAACGATCCACTCCCGAAACGCAGCATACTCCACGCTTCGGATCTTCTGGGTAACCAGACCGGTTTTGGGTGTGGACATTTGAATCAGGCGCAGAATATGTGAGGCTTCAGGCGTCTTCAGATCAATCATGCCGCTGTCGCGCAAGGAGGCAAAAGTCTGTGCCTCGGAGGAACGAACATAGTCTTTCAAATCGACTCCAGACAGATGACACTCCGCGCAACTCGAAGGGTTGGCCGACTGCAGCAGTGGAAGGATTCGCCGCTCGAATACACTTCGCGACGACACTTTCTTTTGTCCCTGCGCCATGCTTACGCATGCCGCCACCGGCAGGAGAGCCGTGAAACATGCAAATATCATATACCGAATCCGCGTGGAAAGGTTTATTTGTTGGAAGGCAGAGCGAATGCGGGAGCCTTCTGGCTCTCGCTCATCGTTGTAGACCATCGAGTTTCTCCCTGAAGCGTGGCATGGAACCATAAAAATGTGGCGCCTGACGTTTCATTCTGTCTTCTTCCCCCGATTCCCTTCTCCAGTGCTCCTGAACGGTGATTCGGAAAGGTCGCAGTTGCCAGCAGGCGATCAACTGTCAGATCTTGAAATTGTGTCGAACTCGCCATGATCGCACCACCTCATTCATCGTCCCGCGGATGCGCCCGATTCCCTGCGATCCGGCGAGATCGTGGACCTGGGATCAGCCGCCGAGGAAATGCTTGTCTTCTTCCTGCTCTGCGCACTCCGGGAAGGATTGGTCGATCGCCTGGCAGGACCCTTTCTCGATACTCACCCTCAACAACTTGAAGTCTCGACGCGTCCGTTACTGGGGTCTATTAGACAATTCAAGAAGGGATTTTATGTTTGAATCGGTACCTGAAGCATCGGGGGACATACCTCTTCTCTATTTTGCCTCTGCTAAAACGCCCTTTAGTCGCAATCAGTCTGAATGCTATTTGCAGCCCACACCGAGACAACGGCGGGCATTGGCATCGCGTTTGTGGCAAAATCCGTCGCATGCCAGAAACGCGCCGCTTGGTTTTGAGGTATACTAGAGCGTATGACCGGAATTCATCGACGGGAAGGGTGGGCAATGCTTCGCTACCTCAATATGTTTATCCTGATCGGCATCGCCCTCATCGGCGTGAGTCTGATCGGTTTCGTGACGCAGAACCGTTTTTTGACCGAGCCGGGGCAGACGACTAACCCGATGGCTTCGATCATCTACCTCGGCGCGGGCGTGCTGATGCTGCTCAATGGGATCGTGTCGATTCGTCTGGGACCACCTCCTGCCGTACCGAAGAAAGAGAAACCGATCTCAGCTGAATAATCGCCGAATAGTAGTATAAGGTCGCAAAGTAACTATTCACCCTGCCTTCAGTTTCGCACTCACCGGCAGCCTATCTGCATTCACTTCCCTATTCCCAAAGATTTGGGAGAGTGATCTGGAAGTGAATCGTTACGATGAAACAGTCGAAAGCGTGCGAACCCATTGCCGGGCACACCACAGCAAAGCGTAAAAATCAGGGCAGCCAGTGATCCATCCTCCGATGATTATTCCGGAGTATATGTCGCCCGCGCTGCCCTTGTAGTGTCGATATTTCAGAGCATTTAGAAGGAGCAATCGAAGCGATGCGCAAGGCAGACGAAATTGTACAGGAAGTAACCTGCTCGGAAACGGGCAAGCCGATGCCGAAAATTCCGCTTTGGATGGCTGGCATAAAGGTGAAATTTATCAGCGACGAAGCCAGGCAGAAGCACCCGCCGTCCTCGGGGTTCGCAGACATAGAAGCGCCTGTCCGCCGCACGAGTTCTGCGGCCGGTCTCGACGACTTGAAGGGATTGGATGTTGTCGATGCGGTCGTCGATGCCGACTCGGACGACGATTTCGACGAGGTTGAAGCGGAAGTAGAGCCCGAGGAAGCTGCCGACGACATCGATATTTGAACTGAGCTATGAACGATCGAGGTCCATGACGACGCAAGCAAAGACAATAAAGCCACCGCATCCAGATCGATGCGATGGCTTTATTGTCTCTGTTTAAGATCTCTTCATCAGATGGATTGGAGCAAGGACATCAGATTGGAAGCAAGAATGAGAAAGTGCTGCCCCGGTTGTACTCGCTCTCGACGGTAACACTTCCGCCATGCGACTCGATGATATGCTTGACGATCGACAGACCGAGACCCGTACCCCCCGACTGCCGCGAACGCGCCTTATCGACACGGTAGAATCGCTCGAACAGACGCGGCAGGTCCTGACTCATGATCCCGATTCCCGTATCGGCAATATGGATATGTACATTCCCCTCGCTCACCTCCGCCGTGACGCTCACTTTGCCGCCGGAGGGCGTATATTTGACCGCATTATCCACCAGATTCACCATCACCTGCTCCATCTGGTCACGGTTCGCAACGACGGTAAATCGCTCCGTTATCGTGTGCTGAAGCTGTACTCCCGCTCGGTCCGCCTGCTGCTGGAAGCGCTCGACAACATCGTGAATCAGGTCACTCAAGACGAATTCGGCTCGCTCCGCCTGCTGGGATTCAGACCGTGAAAGCACCAGCAAATCCTCGAGGATGCGCGTTAGACGCTCCACCTCTCCCACAATGATACTGATAAACCTGCCCGCAACTGTCACATCATCGAGCGCGCCATCCTGCAGGGTTTCCGCCATCGCCCGGATCGAAGCGAGCGGGGTGCGCAGTTCATGAGAGACATTGGCGACGAAATCTCGGCGTACGGTTTCGAGGCGTCGCAGCTCTGTCACATCGTCGAGCAGGACGAGGCATTGCGGGGAGTGAGAAGCCTCCGTAGGCAGTGGAAAGACACGTACGCGCAGCACACGACCGGAGAGATCGTTGCGCCGCACCTCACTGACCTGCGCCTGACCGTCCGCCATAGTAGCGGTAAGCAGCGTCATAATTTCATACGAGAGCGTCGCTTCGAGCAGTGATCTGCCGATCAGCGAGCCGCCACGCGTACCGAGCAGCCGCATCGCCGCCGGATTAGAATCTGAAATACGCCGCTGATTATCGACGACGAGCACACCCGTATCAAGGTTGTCCAACAGCACACTATAAGCGACCGATGGCATACACCTTCCCCTTACGCGCCGCTCGTTTAACTGTTGGCAGGCAGTTCTGTCCCATTTCCCGCGTAACTATCCGGCATACCTCATAACACGGGGCTGCCCTTACCCATGTCTGGCTGCTCCCCCTCCTTTGCTTTTGTTCACGGCGCGGGTGGGGATGATTCGTTTGCGCCCGATGGGAAGAGGGCGCGGCAAGCAGAGCCTCTACAAATGCAGAGGACCCGCTTCTTATACGATTTTACAAAGTTTCAGAGAGGAAAGAGAAAAAGCATATCGGCGGCAGAAGTACGCTTGTCGTGAGCTTTTGCTAACCACTGAATTTATAACCGACGCCGCGGACGGTTAGCAGCCGTCTCGGATCCGATGGCGTATCTTCGAGCTTTTCTCGCAGCCAGCGAATATGAACATCGACCGTGCGCTCCTCGACGTAGGCTTCCGCTCCCCACACCCGATCTAAAAGTACCTGCCGTGAGAACACTTGCCCCGGATGGCTGACGAGAAAGCGCATCAACTCGAATTCTTTGGGCGAGAGCATGATCTGACGCTCACCCAGAAAAACCTCGAACCGCGCCGGATCGATTTTGAGATTGCCTGCATAGAGAGAGAGTTCAGCAGCGCCCTGCGCGCTGGTCCTGCGCAGCACGGTTTTCACGCGCGCTACCAGTTCACGCATACTGAAAGGTTTGGTCACATAGTCGTCCGCGCCCATTTCAAGCCCATTGATACGGTCGCTCTCGTCGGCGCGCGCGGTCAGCATTATGATCGGCATACTGCCTTGCTTGCGGAGAAGTCGGCAGACATCGAAGCCGCTGGCGGAAGGGAGCATCACATCGAGAATGATCAGATCGGGCATTTCGCGCTGCGCTGCTTCCAGACACTGCTCCGCATCCGAAGCGACCGTGACGAGGAAACCCTCCTTCCGCAAATTATAAGCGACCGCTTCGACAATCGGCAGTTCGTCGTCGACTACGAGCACCTTCATTGCCTGATCGGCGCTGCGTTTCCGATCCGGCGTCTTGCGCGGGGTTTCGTTTTGCGTAGAAGCTTCATACTCTGCGAGTGGGGGTCGTAATTGCATTGGATACACTTCTCTATTCTGTTCCGAACCTCTTCACATGTTGCGAGAATATTCTGCGCCACGAGGGCCGTCTTCCGCCATCGCTGACTGGTACCTTCCAGCGAGTAAAGAGACAGCTCTCCGGGTTACGTGGTATAGGCAAAGTTTAGTAGCATCTAGAGCTTCTGCTTACACTTTGCCTTCTGGACGCAGCCTGTTCGACGACTCATTATAGCACTTGTAAGGAACTGTCGACTAGGAAAGAACTACGAAAGCGGGATACATAACAGGATTCTGGCAGGGAATATAAAAACAATCTGCGAATCGGAGCATTCTGAAATGGAAGACAAATGTCGTACGGAACCGCGCTGAAGCACGTTATTCTCTGATAAGACATCACTGCCCGGACCAGCGCAAACTATGCGCTTTGCTTTCAAGATTGCCGATCGTCTCTTTTTCCGGGTTTGCCGCAAGCGCTTCGGAACGATATAGAGTGCCTTCGAGAATCGTGTTCTGCCCCGCGCCATCCTGCGATTGCATGAGAATAGTCACCTGTTCCAGACTGCGATAGCTCAAGAAAGTCGCGCGTGCCGCACGGTATAGATTGCGCAAAAGGGGGTCATGACCAAGTGACGCAGCGGAGATTGTTTTAGGAATGGCAA
>JBBQPY010000128.1:0-15385 GCA_038216735.1 Chthonomonadales bacterium | reverse complement strand
GCAGGCGTCTGCTTCCTTAAGGATACGCGCCTTGTAGGCAGCCGTGAAGCGGCGGCGCGAAGCGCGCTCAGGAACCTGCGGATCCGGGCGAAAGGAAGGGGACGGCGTAGGCGGCTGGTGTCCGTTGGTAGCAAACTTGGTTGTTGGGCTGTCGGTCAATGGTGTACTCATGGGAGAAATCCTGTTCTCCGCCCTGGCGATCTACACTATTTCGTGTACGGGATTTTGTCTCACCCTATTGTGGCACACAGGGCAGGATATTATTCTGTTACGCTCCCTGATAGAATGGTGAATCGCAGATTACGCATTCGATATGCTTGACGGGAACTGGAAGCCTCCGTCATAAAAAACTCCTCTTCCAGAAGGCGCACTTCATGCGTAATTGTGTCTGCGATGACCAGCCCCCTCACATACGATAGAAGAGAGGCAAACATCTGGCGGAACGCTTGCAGCGAGGAACATGAGTCCGTTGGCGACTTTGCGTAAGATCAGTAATCCGGCGGCTAAACCGGGGTCGGCTCACTCTGCTCGAGCGCGTACTGAAGAACGCTGACCCGCGCCGCCAGCGTCGAGGCGATGCTGCGGAATGCGTGAGCCTGCTCGGAATCGGGCGCGCTCAGGATCGCCGGAATTCCCGCGTCTCCGCTCTGGCAGATCTGTGCGTCGAGTGGTACACGCCCCAGAAAAGGAACTTCCAGCCGCTTTGCCGCCGACTCTCCGCCCCCACTCCCAAAAGGCCCGCCCGCCATATTCTCGACGACACCGAGTATCGGAATTGCCCGCCCCTGCCCTTCCGAGATCGTTCGGAACATCATAATGCTCTTGTTGGCGATCTCCTGCGCTACCTGCTGCGGTGTCATGACGACGACCACTCCTGAGAGCGGAACCTGCTGCGCCAGCGTCAGCGGCGCGTCGCCCGTACCCGGCGGAAGATCGACAATCAGATAGTCTTGTTCGCCCCACATGACATCCGCAAGCAGCTGCCGTACGGTTCCGGCGACCATCGGACCACGCCAGATCACCGCTTTGTCCGGGTCGAGTAGAAAGCCTAGCGACATCAGCAGTACACCGTGAGCCGCGACCGGCACCATCTTCGGACCTTCCGGGGTCTCTTTGAGCAATGGGCGCTTGTCCGTGCCCATCATCATCGGCAGAGAAGGTCCATATATATCGGCATCTAACAGGCCGACTTTTGCCCCCATACGAGCAAGGGCAACTGCCAGATTCACTGAGACCGTGCTCTTGCCCACGCCGCCCTTACCGCTCGCGATCGCGATGACATGGCGAACGCCCGGAATCAGGTCCGCACCGGTCTTCTGCGGCGATCGAACTTGTGCTGTCATCTCGACAGTCACTTGAGTTACCCCAATGAGACCGGCAACTGCCGCGTGTGCCTGCGCCTTGAGCAGGTCTTTGACCGGGCAGGCCGGCGTCGTCAGTTCGACCTTGAATGAGACATTGCCATCGCAAATCTTGATATCTTTAACAAAGCCCAGGGTCACGATATCCCGGTGTAGATCCGGGTCTTCAACGACGCGCAGGGCGTCGAGTACTTGCTGCTGCGTAATTTCCGCCATTTATTATTCAACCTTCACTTTCTGTTGCCGTCACGGTTTCGCGGTTTATACGTTTCAATCTATATGTTTATTTCAGTAAATATTCACCCAGCTTTAAGTTTCGCTCTTTCAGGCAGACTATCTGCATTCACTCCCCTATCCCGGAGCTTCGGCAGAGAGGTTAGGGTGAGGGTGAATTGTTACTCATTTCTGTTGTTGACCAGTTCAGGTTGGTGATGTCGGCGAAATGGTGACCCCCAACCAAAGATAGCTAAACATAGTCTTATGTCGTGGGTGAACATTTTGATTCCGTCTGCGTATTATATTGTACCCCTGTGCCCGGTTTATAGTTTGACGTTCCTCTCGCAGGAGCTAGGACACCTTAGACTCGTTTCGGAAATATTGTACGGGGTGTGCGCTCTTCGGAAACGTAACAGCGAGCGTTGCACGTATTGTAATTCAACCGTACTTCAATCGTGAGCAGAAGCACACCGATAAGGCTGCCCAACGTTCACGATGAACATATTGGGACCAAAATCGAGTCGACATCCGAAAATAATCCGAGTATTCCAGCGTAACATGGAACCGACTCACGCGTCGAAACAAGCAGTAACAACGAATACGAACACAGATCAGTCGGTACCAAATTGCAGCGTCCGATAGTAGGGTCTCTGCACAAACCAGCGATCGATAGTCTAGCGATTCACAACGAGCGAATCACAATCTAGGAGAGAGAAAATAATGGCATCGACAAGACGATTTAGAAAGATGGCAGGAACGGTTGGCATTCCTGCAGTGCTCGGACTGAGCACACTCGCGTTCGTCGGTCTGCGTGGGAATGCCGGGCAGCAATCGACCACTCCGCCCATCACTCCGACGGCACAGGTGCTCGATATGCAGACAGCTTTCGAGCAGGTAGCACAGAAACTGCGACCTTCGGTAGTCTATATCCGCAGCCGCCAGACGATCACTTCGAATCGTGGCATCGGAGGCGTCGGCCAGGATCAGCAGGATGCGTCTCCATTCGACTTCCCCGGTGTTCCTCAGGGCGGCAATGGTCGACAGTTTCGCATGATACCCCCGCAGGCACAGACTCGCCGAGCGGAGGCAAGCGGTTCAGGCGTGATCGTGCGCGGCGACGGCTATATTCTAACCAACGATCATGTTGTGAAGGGAGCCGATAAGGTCACCGTCACACTGCAGGACGGCCGCCAGTTCGTCGGCAAAGTCAAAGAGGATGATAAGAGCGACCTCGCGCTGATCAAAATCGAAGCAGAAAATCTTCCCGCAGCAGAGTTCGTTCCCAACTCCGACAACGTGAAAGTCGGACAGTGGGCGATCGCCTTCGGCAGCCCGTTCGGTCTGAGCGACACGATGACCGTCGGTATCGTCTCTTCCGTCAAGCGACGTGAGGAGATCGGTGGACTGACCGGTCGGCTCTATCCCAGCCTGATCCAGACCGACGCCAGCATCAACCCTGGCAACTCCGGCGGACCGCTCGTCGACGTATATGGTCGCATTGTAGGTATCAACGTCGCGATCGAGTCTCCGACCGGCAGTAACGCAGGCATCGGTTTCGCGATCCCGGGCAACCAGGTTCGCTACGTGATGGATCAGTTGATCAGCAAGGGAATCGTGACACGCGGTTATCTGGGCTTTGTCCCGACCACCCTGGATTACGATGCCCAGCAGCGCTATGGCGTGAAGCAGGGCGCGCTTGTTCAATTGGTACAGGAAGGCAAACCCGCTGCGCAGGCAGGTCTGCAGGTCGAAGACGTGATTGTGCGCTACAACGATCAGCCTGTTGCGGATGAAGCGACACTGCGTGAGATGGTAGCGCGAACCGCTCCCGGCGCAAAAGCCACACTGGTCGTACGACGCGATGGCGGGGAAAAGACACTCACAGCAACGATCGGCAGCGCGCCTGCGCCTAAAGTCATTGATGCTCCCGCAGAGGCGCCTGTCAAAACGAGACCGACTGGCAAACTCGGCGTCGGAATCGTCGATGCTGGTGATCCGCAAGTGCGTGCGAAGTACAAACTCGGCGATACCATTCGGGGCGGCGCGATGATCGATACGGTAGTGCCTGGCAGTCCGGCGTTCGAAGCTGGCCTGCAGCCCGGTGATGTGATCGTGCGGCTCGGCGGCAAAACGGTAGCAAATGCTACACAGCTTTCCGACATCGCAAGCGGACTGAAAGCGGGTAATGTTGCTGCGGTCATACGTCGCGGCGGTCCAGACGGTGTTCAGACGATTCTGGTTCAGATCGTTCTCGAATAATTCTCAGGGATTGTGCCTCTCAAGGCGCAGATGGTCTCTGTCACGCAGCAGGGTACAGCCCCCTTTCATTATTGAAAGGGGGCTGTTGTCCCCTTCGTAACAAAGCATTGAGAATGTCTGTCAGAGTAGTAGAAGCGTGAATAAATTAGTATGTAGACAAGTTTGCGGTCACATCGCTCGTTTGCTATACGTATAAGTATTTAGTCGATTCAATTCACATGAATAGAAACTTATAATCGCGGCGTGTGAGAGTGGAGCACAGTGGCTGGTTTTGTGCGTCCGTCGGTTCGGTAAAATCAATCAGCATAGCGTTAGGCAGACAATCAGAACGGAATCAGACTGTACACAGCCTACAGGAAACTGAGAGGAAGCAGAAAGAAAGCAAACTGAGGATTGCCTGGAAAGTCGAAGGTAAGACAATGACACAGATGATATCCGATCCACGCGACAAGAAGATCGTCCGTGTGCCGGAATGGGTTAATTATTTCTCGGACGAGCAGTTTGTACTCTGGTGCAAGCAGCATAAATTACAGATTTGCACGACGGTTCGTCCGTTTTCAGAAGATGAGCGCGCCGCGATTTTCCGGTATATGGTACGCCAGCAGCTCGTCAATTAAACTGGTTGAGAGATAGAGTGAGAGTTATATCCGGCGAAGTCGCCGGGTATCGTGGGGCGCAGGGGCAGGAGCTAAACTTCTGCCCCTGCGCCGTATTTGTTACTGTCCGCCTCCAAGAACACAAGGATAAAGGTGATATGTCATTCTACATTCAATTTCCTTCATGGAGTATGGAAAGAACGGTTACAACCAGACCAATTTGCCTCAGGAGGATTATTGCCTCTTTATGGCGTATCTGATGATTCCTTTGCAATCTAATCTATTGGGTTGATCATACAAATGTACAGTGGGGGATTGATGTCTGAAAAACAATACTTGCTCGGGTACTTTGCTCATTATGTTTCTCCTGAGCGTGGTTACTATGGTGGGCTTCTGGTAACGGATATACGGGGAGTACCGAGAGAGTTTCGGCATACGGAAGCCATCAAACCCAATAGAACACAAGTTCTATTATATGGTGACAGTCTTGAAGCGAGCCTGGGAACGGATGCTCTTGCACCTGCACTCTATGGCGCACTCACGATCAAGCCTGATCTGCTGCTAATTGACGCACAGGGTCGCGCACTGTTCGGCTCGTTTCTCTTACAGTCGCGGCCCGCTGCTATGCTGACAGTGCTTGCGGATCGTGACCTGGCTTTCAATGACTATCTAACATTTGAAGGGGAATTGCTGGCAGCGCAGGATTACGAGTTGAAAGGTTCTTCAGAGAACCGTATTTATGCCTATATCGAAGATAGCGCCGACCAAAAAGGCAATACGATCCTCACCGACGCGCAACGGTCGATGAACCTGCTTTCTCCATTCGATCGGGTTCGATCTGTATTGACCGAAGTGTCTCAAACCGAGCGGGGTACATAAGTCTGATGACATCTGTGTCGCTGCTTGGTCGTAAGCGTGGATTGCGGGGCTTTGCGCTAAAGCATCTGACTAAAGCTCAGTTTGCCATTCCACAACAGCGTCAATTTCCTGTTCCGAAATGGCATTCGATTCAGATGAGTGGAGGCGTTGTCGGGTCGCTTGCACCTCCCAAAACATATGAATCTGCTCTTGAAGATTGGCAGATCGTAGCGTATGTTTCCCCACTCGTTTTTCGTATATCTGTGTGCAGTCAGCCCTGTCTTTTAACTTTACCGCCGGTAACAGAGAATCTTGCATTATGGCAAATCACGACGGAAAGCTTCGATGGTTTCCTCTTCGCTGCTACTGTATACGGCAAACGATATCGTCAAGCTGTAAAAGAAGCGGAGAAGGAGGCAAAACAGAAGCAGCCTTCCCTTTTTACAGAATCTATTGAAACGCCCCCACTTGAAACAGCACCTCAAACGAAGTCGCTTTATTCCCACCTTTATGACTTGCTGTACCCGCCGCCTGATGACGTGGTGGATGAGAATCTTCCAGAATATAGGACGCTCTATGATTACCAGAAGGAGGGCGTACGATTTCTGCTGGATCGTGAGCACGCTTTGCTTGCCGACGATATGGGGCTGGGCAAAACAGCGCAGTGTTCGATCGCAATTGCAATTCTGCGGAAAAGTGAACGCATTGGGCGCACTCTAGTTGTCTGTCCTCGTGCCGTAATTCAGCAATGGCGTGCGGAAGCGTTGAAGTGGGGTAGTATTCATGCTGCCCCTGTTGATGGCACCCGAGATGAACGTGATCTGATATGGCGCTATAATCCTGGCGTTTTACTGGCAACGCCTCATATTGTTGAACGAGACCTCGATATTATCCATAAACAGTCATTCGACCTCATAGTATGCGATGATGTCTCCATGCTGAAAAATCCAGGGACGAAAATTACAAAAGCCATACGGAGTATTCCGCGTAAACGCTCTTGGTGTCTTACGGGAACGCCTATGGAGAATAAACCGGAAGATTTTACAAATGTGATGGAATTTGTTCATGCGGGACTTTTTTCTCCAGCTGAACGAACCTATGCGCCTACTGCTTTCATCGTGCAACAGCGAATCAAACGTTTCTTTCTCCGTCGTACCAAGCACGCGTGCCTCAAAGACCTACCCCCAAAATCTGTCATAGATCCGCTCCACTTGCAGATGTCTGCTGAACAGTGGGACACCTACCGAGCGATTGAACAGCACGAATGGATCGCGTTTCAAAACTCGGGTGTACAAACAAACAAGATGCATATCTTTTCGATAATCATCAAGCTCATACAAACATGCAATTATGATGTGGAGTCGGGGCAAAGCGCCAAAGCTGATTCATTGACAGAGCAAATCTCCGCTATTCTGGCGCAGGATCCGAATGTTAAAGCGATTGTGTTTTCACGATTCGTTACTACCCTTAGATTTCTGGAAAAACGACTTGCCCATCACAAGCCACAGTTTTATAGTGGTGAACTGAACGATCGTGAGCGCGACAATACTTTGGAGCGCTTTCGAAGGACAGGAAGATTACTATTGATGTCTACAAAGTCTGGTGCGAGAGGGATAAATCTGCAGGAAGCTAACCATGTATTCCATTTCGATCGCACATACAATCCAATGGATGCACAGCAAGGGGAAGATCGGTGCTGGCGTCTCGGACAAAAGCGTGAAGTTTTCGTCAATCGTTATTTGCAGACCGGCACGATCGAGGAGCGCATCGACCACATTCTGCGACGCAAGAAGGATTTGATCACCGAATACGTGGAAAGGTTGGCTGATGATTCGGACAGCGGAGACAAAAAATTAGATGATGAACTCGAGCGAGAAATTAACGAACGCTGGAAGATCGAGGAACTAATCGAAATGCTTAGACCATCCGCTGTGCCATAAACAACTGTTGGCTCACAAGAAGAACTGCATTGCTTCCCCTCTCCCTAATGAGGTACGAATGGCAGGGAGAGCGGTTGGGGTGAAGGCGGAGTTGTCACAGGTTGCTGTAGTCGGTGACGGAGCGCTGGAGTGGGAAGACGTGGAGACCGGTGGTGTGCAGATAAGCGATGGCGCGCTGTATCTCGCCGAGCGGACCGGAAAGCGCGACTTCGATGAAGCCGCCTTCCTCGTCGTCGAAAGCTGCGCGCTCGATGTCGACAACGATATCGAAGTCCTTGCCGAGACGAAAAAGGATCGGAACGTGATACTGCCCGGGGTTATTGGTAGAGAGTTTGACATCGATCGTGTTGGCTCGTGAGACGGTGTTTTCAGGAGTGGCGACCGTTTGCGGAACGAGCGCCTCGCCAGACTGACTCAGCAGTCCGAGGGCGCGAAGATAGTCGGTTGCCTGGGCGACCTCCTGCGTTGTCCCTTCGATGTCGAGCGCGAGGTAGCCCATCTCGTCCGTGACGCGCGCGCGTCGTACACTCGTCACGACATTGAAGAGACGGCTCAATCGCCAGACGATCGGCAATCGAACGGTAACAGGGCCGGCATTGAGATCGAGGGTTGCTAGGGGCATCGCGCTGGCGACTCCTGTTCGAGGATTAATGGCGAAGATTTTGATCAGAGAAAATTGAGCTCAGGATTCGCGGAAAGAAAGCACTTCGAAATACGGAAATCCGATGATCCACCTGCTCCGTAAGAGATGGCTCAGCCACCCGCGATTGCAGGAATGATCGAGACCGCGTCTCCGTCCTTGACGGCTGTATCTTTCCCTTCGAGGAAGCGAATATCCTCCTCATTGACATAGATATTGACGAACTTTCGCAGCACACCGTCGCTATCGGTCAGACGGGCAGCGATGCCGGGGAACTGCCGATCGAGATCGGCGACCAGTTCGGTGATTGTGCCCGGGCTGGAAGTGACCGTCTCCTGCTCATTGGTGAACTTACGGAGCGGCGTTGGGATCAGAATGTTGACGGGCATATAATAGTTCCTTCACGATGTGGCTACAGATACAGAAAGCACTGACTGGAAGTACCAGTAGTATACGAATACTGAAAGTGCCGCGATGCAAAGACTCGATGAAAAGAGCAGGCGTCTTGCGGCCCTCGCCCCAATCCCTCTCCCGCATTCTTCGCCAGGGAGAGAGGCAAATACAGTGTGGGCAGAATTATTTGTTTCATTCCACAGCGAAAAACGGGAATGCTATACGGTACACCTTTATCGCAAAGATTATGGATGTCAGGTTGAGTTTCTTATTTTTCGCCTCTCCCAGATGCGGTACGAATGACAGGGAGAATTGGATAAGGGTGAGAGCGTGTTATGCGCCGACGCCAGCCAGCAACTTCTCGGTTTTGAGAGCGGCATCGAGCGAGGCTAAATTCGCTTCGATGCCAATCGTCTGACCAAGCTGCCCGACGAGGACTTCCTGCGTTTTCAAGCCGTTCCCGGTGATCGCGATCACGACGGTATCGTCCTTACCAAAGCGTCCTTGCTGCGCAAGTTTGCAGGCGACTGCCACCGTAACTCCGCCCGCCGTCTCAGTGAAAATACCCTGAGTGCGCCCGAGCAGCCGAATGCCGTCCAGCACTTCCTCATCGCTAACGTCTTCCGCCCAGCCGCCGGATTTGCGCACCGTTTCCATCGCCATATAACCGTCAGCAGGGTTGCCGATCGCGATCGACTTCGCGATCGTGTTCGGCTTCTGCGGACGGAAGACATCGGCTCCGGTTTTGATTGCAGTCGTAATCGGTGAACATCCGGTTGCCTGCGCCGCGTACATTTTCGTCAGCACGCCGCCATCGAGCAGTCCGAGCCGATCGAATTCGTTGAGGCCTTTGTATATTTTGCTGATCAGGGAACCGCCTGCGCACGGCACCACGATATGGTCGGGTGCGCGCCAGCCGAGCTGTTCGGCGATCTCGTAGCCGAAGGTTTTGGAGCCGTCTCCATAGAACGGACGCAAATTGATGTTGACGAATCCCCAGCCATATTTACCCTGCACCTCGGCGCAGAGTCGGTTCACTTCGTCATAGTTTCCTGTGACGGAGAGGACGTTTGTGCCATAGATCAGTGTGCCGAGCACTTTGCCCTGCTCCAGGTCGGAGGGGATGAAGACGTAAGACTTGAACCCACCCTCTGCTGCGTGTGCGGCGACGGAGTTGGCGAGGTTGCCCGTCGAGGCGCAGGCGACAGTGTCATAGCCGAACTCGCGGGCTTTGGTCAGCGCGACAGAGACGACGCGGTCCTTGAACGAGAGCGTCGGGTGATTGACGGCGTCGTTCTTGATATACAGATTGTTCAGTCCGAGTTCGCGACCGAGGTTCTCGGCTTTGACGAGCGGTGTCCAGCCGACGTTTTTGCCGACGGTCGGCGGTCCCTCAACGGGCAGCAGATCATGGTAGCGCCACATGGAGGGCGGTCCCGCCTCGATGCTTTTGCGAGTCACCTTCGGCGCGATCTCTTCCCAGTTCATTTTGACTTCGAGCGGTCCGAAACAGAGTTCACACACATGGTTGGGAGCGAGCGGGTATTCTTCGCCGCACTCCCGACATTTCATCGCCAATGCCTTTGCCATCGCTTTTGTATCCTTTGTCCCGCACAGTGTTCTGGTTGAGAAATGCGCGTGGCTCGGGAATCAAAAAACCCCTCGCCGCCGTGCATAGTGACTGCACAGGACGAGAGGCATATGCCTTCGTGGTTCCACCTGTTTTCGCCGTTCCCTCGCGGGTTCGACCTCATCGGGTGCGCCAATCGTGTGCTCGTGAAATGCACAATACGACCTGACACCCTAACCCTGTAACGGGAGCCCCCCGTCACCCCTTACTCAGATGCAGAACGTGTAGAACACGGTTCCGCTGCCTTTCACAGGTGCAGCTCAAAGACCATTTCAGCAGTTTCGCTCGTACCGGCTCCCACCAACCCGGCTCGCTGTGACCGCGCAGACTGCGTACTCCCTCTTCTCAACGCCTTTAGCAAACTATAAAATTGATAAGGCAATTATACACGTTCGACTGTCCGTCTGTCAAGTGTACACTGTCAAGTTTTCGAGGCGCCAAACTGGAAATGCGATACGGTTTGTACCCCGTTCAGCGACATACTGTATAGAAACATTGCGTGAAATAGATCAGCAGGGTGGGCGGGAATGCCTTCGAGCAGAGCGACCTCGACAGGAATATCGTAGGTATCGACACAGTTGGCAGGCAGAATCACGGGATGCATCTGGTTCGTCGCGTTGGCACGCAGCTTCAAATACATTGCCAGATGATAGGTGCAGAGATCGGTGCAGTCACCAACAACAATGCGATGCGAAACCTGCGGGTGCGCTTCGAGCCAGGCGTCGAGACCCGTCCCGATGCCCGAACTGAGACAGTTTTTCGGCAGGATGTGGTAGAGCGGCGCACAGGGCAACTCCATCAGTTCTGGCACGATCTGTGACTCTTCGGTTCCATTGATGCAGTGCGGCGGGTAGTCCATGAACTCGAGTGCGACGGCATCGTGCGCGTCGTGAGTAAGTACATAATTCTCGACGCCAGCGGCATAGGCGTTCCGAAAGAGATCGGTGATCGGCTCGATGATCGCTGCAATTCGTGGGCTGGCAAGCGCGCCCTCATGACAAAACCCGTTGATCACATCCACGCAGAAGATGCCGACATGCTGCGGTCCGCCCGCTTCTTCGATGACTTGTTCGAGCGGCAGAGGCGCGAGCGATTCCAGCCAGTTGTCGAGATAGTCGAAGAAGTCCAGTCTGCCGGTACGCAGAGCGTCGAGCCGCGCAAATCCCTCGATCGTATCGATCATGACTGTACTCCTAACCGCACAAACTCTTGTGTTGACATCGAGTGCGGGACACCAATTCCGATCCCTATTTACAAAGGTAAGAACCTATCGCGCACCTACATTTGTATTGGCGTGATAGACATCAGCACCGATCCTCATACAAATTTTAGCGGTCGAATGCGGCATCGGAAAGAACGGGCAGGTCTTCGTTCATCCGGGAGATATCATCGAGCGCCCGGTTGAACTCTTCGCGGGTAGCCGTAAAATAAAAATGGTCGGCGGCTACCCCATTTGGTGCAGGACGATAGCCTCCGTCCTGGGCACTGCCGAAAACTTCCGGCAGATGTTCCGTCACGATCTGCTTCAGAAATACTTGCGGGTCGAGTCCGCTTTGCTGCGCGGCGGCTGTGATGCGCGCCTGCTCAGTCGGCGTAAAATCAAGCGTGATTGTCATCATTTCTCTCCAGCCAGTTATACTGCAGCTGTTCGATGATCAGCTTTCGGCTCAGGTTCGTGAGTTGCTATCTACTTGCTATCTACAATATGACAGAGCCATTTGCTGTCAAGTAGTAAGTAGGAAAATCACTTATCACTCTACTGCATCAGGTTGTTGCCGAGGTGCAGATGCAGCGTTATTTTCATGTTGCTGGGTGAGGGTGTCGGATTTTGTGACTGACCAGTACTTTTACCGTTCTTTGGCGCAGACTTCTTTTTACTTTCGGTTGCATTTCTATTTGAAGAGGCAGCATTCCTGCCGTTATTAGCGGTATTTTTTGCGGCGGAGCGAGAAGGATTCGTCGGGGCAGAATTCTGAACCAGATCGACGGTGATTGTGCCATCGCCCGCACAGCGCACGACCTTGCCCTCGTTTATCGCGAAGTCGGTGTCGTACGTCATTTTGAGCGTGCCACGGAGCGTCGAAGCGATCGCCCCTGATTTTGTCGTCATCTGCATTTTCGCGTCCAGCCCTGCGCTGATCGGCATCGTGAGCACGGAATGCAGTCTTGCGGTGCGAAACCGACTGATCCTGTCGAATCGCACAAAAGTGGAATGTACGACTGCGCTTCCGCCGCCCCCAAGCCCACCGAGCGCGACTTTCTGTGACCATTTGTCACCGGGCTGTACTGGCTTTGCAGGGAGATATACGCCCTGCATCGTGAAGGCGCCCGAACTAAAAATGCTGCCGAGCATCGTCTGGTTGGAGCTGTTAACCGGCATGTCTTTCGCGCCGACGATCGTGCCGCGTGGGTCGAAAGTGATCAGCGCGGGTTTCGCTTCCGTATCCGCCTGGAAAGGAGCGCCGTTAGACATACCGGAGCCACTGACCGTTTTGACTGCAATCTGACCATTCCCATTGGACTCGACCCTGTCGACACGCTGCTCGACGATCAGATTGGCGCGAAAATCGTAGGCATTGGTGGTAGCTGTCACTCCGGGCTGAGCAGTGGTGACCAGCATCGTCATGTTGTACCGACTGGCATCCCCCGGCTTAAAGCGCATCTGAAGCGCAACTGGCGCACCGCTCCCCTGTTCGGCCACAACTGCGAGTGTAGCTGTCCCGCCGGCAATTGTGAACAACGAAACGAGAACGCGCGCGGAAAGTCCTGGCAGGCGATGCAAAGGAAGAGCATTGGTCGGAGTTGTGTTGGTCATCGTGGCAAGGTTCCTGTTCAGGGGAAGAGCACGGCAAGGGTCGTGCAGGGCGGATAGCGCATAATAAAGAGTGTACCAAAAAACGGTGTTTGTGTCCATTCGCGTGTACTGGCATGACGCAGACAACCATTCGGAAATGGGACGAAACCTCGTGGGGATATAGTTCACGGACGGATTGCAGGAGTTCGCCACCCGAACGCACAATACTGCTCATGAACTCAAGAACCTACCCGTGAAAATCGACAAGCACATTCATAAAGAGGGGAATACCAGATCACGATGTCACGCTATCAGACAACAGAAGAGACCGCACACGGCACGACCGCCTATCATCTCACCGACAGCCTGCGACGTGCAGAAGCTGTGCTCTATCCGGCGCTCGGCAACAACTGTGTCATTTTCCGCACCACTCCCGACGAAGCTGAAACCCACGATTCTACAGCCCGAACTGCGGCTGATGTGGTCGATATCTTCATGCCACCGGACAACATCGACGATCTACGGCGTGTTCCGTTTCATGGCGGACAGCCGATCCTCTTTCCGTTTCCGAACCGAGTTAGAGACGGGGTCTATACCTTCGAGGGCATAACGCATTCGATGGAAAAGCTGCTCGCGACAGGCTGGGACCGTGGCGCGGGACAGGCGATACATGGGCTCGTGGCGGACAAAGCCTGGACGGTCGAGGACTCGGAAGCCGACGCGAGCGAAGCCTATATTCGCTGCTCGCTGCAACTGGACGCTTTCCCTGACATCGTAGAGCAGTACCCATACCCGTGTCGCCTCACCGTCACTTATATTCTGAGCGAGGGCGTCCTGGAGATGCGCACCGAGGTAGTCAATACGGGCACAAAAACGCTTCCGATGGGATTCGGCATTCATCCCTGGTTTCCTGCCGCGCTGCGTCCGGGTCTGACGATGCCGGACGGCCTCAAAAAGATTCCGACGGAGGCGCGGGCTGCGGCGCTCGTTCATGTGCCAGCCAATTCTATCTGGGACTTAGAAAAGCTGATGCCGACCGGGAAAGTGGTGCCGGTCGAGCAGGCGGGGGTGCAGTTCGATTTACGGGACTATGCGCCGCTCGCGGATCATTTCTTCGATCATGTGTTTACGGGGGTGAACCGACAGCCGAACGGCTGGAGCGAGGGGGGATTGCGAGATACGGAAACGGGACTTGAAATGTACATCGCCGCCGACTCCGCTTTTCGGGAATGGGTACTGTATGCGCCAAAGACGCTGCCGGTCATCGCGATGGAACCCTACACCTGCACTACGGATGCAGTCAATCTGGAGCCAAAAGGGATCGATGCGGGACTGATCGCGCTGCCCGCAGGGCAGACATGGCGCGGTGATATTCGGTTCGGACTGCGCCGGTTTGTCTGACGGGCTGCTCCGTTTTGCGCCGTAGAAACGAGCGAGAATTCGATGAGTGACGAGATTAAAAGCGTTCCGACGCCACTGAGAATTTTAGTGGTAGAAGACGAGCATCACATCTAGCCAATGATCAAAAAGGAGCTGGAAAGTCACGGGCATGTTGTGATAGAGGCTGATAATGGGATAACGGGCTTATGCAAAGTCATGGACGAAGAAGTCGATTTGCTGATACTCGACTACTATCTGCTTCCCGATTCGGAGGGTTCCGATGTTGTCAGACTGCTCCGCGCAATGGAAAAGGGCAGAAACTTGCCTTTGATCATGATTTTCGCGCGTAGTCCTGCTGTCGATACGCTTCAGCTAATGCGTGAGTGGAACGACGCAGGGACAGTCGGCAAACTGTTGAAACCATTTGGCCCACTGAATCCGCGCGAACTGTCGGCGCTCATCGCTGATTTTGCCGCACAGCGTTCGTGAAAGTGATATAGCAGACCCAGCTGTTGGAGAAAGCGAACCAACGTCATGAATAACGACCCGATTCCGCTCCGTATTCTGGTACTGGACGACGACCGGCATACACGGGAGTACCTGAAAAAAGGCTTGGAGGCTCTGGGGCACCGGGTTGTGACGCCTGAAGGCGGGATCGCGACCTTATGCAGGGCAATGGACGAAGAGTTCGACTTGCTGATTATCGCCTACCTGATGAAGTACGAACTCGGCGCCGAAGTCGTCCGGCTGCTCCGCGCGATGGAGAAGGGCCGGGACCTGCCAGTGCTGATGCTGCTAACGAAGAGCGCTGATGCAGAGGCGAACCGAAAAATGTACGAGTGGAACGATACGAATGTCATCGGTAAGCTGAGGAAACACTTCAGTCTGCTGAAACCCTTCAGTCTACGCGAGTTGACGGCGCTTATCACTCAGTTCTCAGTGCGACAGTCGAGTGATTGATAGCACCGACAGATTCGCTGGCTACCAGTTGAAATACATAAAAATTCCTGGCTGACATAAATGCTATGGCACTGGATATGGGACAGAATACCAGTTGCGGAAAGCAAAAGATTTCCATTTGGTGTGAGGTCGCCCTTTTCAATCAGGGGGCGGCAAGCAGCTCCCTTAAAATTCGTGTCCGCAGGACACTCGTACTCTCAAGCGAAGGACTTCAGTCTATAGCTGTCGAATGCCTGCTCGCTGATTGACGTTACAGGCATCGAACGCGGGATTTTGGTATCGATGCCGTGCGCTTGAGTGGTCGTTGCATGGAAGCAGGGACGCGTAGAACCGTCTGCTCGTTCGGATTTCCCTCGCG
>JBBQPY010000127.1:0-15444 GCA_038216735.1 Chthonomonadales bacterium | reverse complement strand
GTGAAGAGGTTGCCGCGTTTGGCGTCCTGTGCGCCCTTTCGCAGCCGGATATTATGCCATTTCGAGTGTCCGGACATTATATAAATTGCTCCTTTCGCGCTGTGGGGAAGCCGCTGTCGAATAGAGTTCGATGTGTCGGATTATAACACTAAAGCGGCGGCACCGTCAAACGGTGCTATATTGCCTCATTCCAATTCATGCCGCAAGCGTCTCGTGCCCGAAAAAGCAATATGGATTACATAAAGCAGCAATGCTATTTACGCCTAAATGCAGGAGTTGCTGTGAATAATCTTGTATAGACGCAAATACCTACACGTTAGGGAATTGAGTTTGAAAATCAAAAGCCTGCAGAGCTGTTCGCGTTACCCGACTTCTCTGCTTGCAGGCAATAAAGCGTAGATATTGAGTAACCCTGAATGGAGAAAACCCTGTTGCGATCTGTCTTCCTGCTTCTCATCCTTGCCGTGTTGTGCTTCGGGTCAGGTTGTGACAGAGTGGGCGCCAAAAAGACTGCTCTGCCTGCTACTCAAGCGGACGGCAAAAACGAGGCATATGGCGGCAAATCGGCCTCCGGTGACAGTCTGCAGTTCACAGATGTAACGAAAGCCAGCGGTATCGACTATCGATGGAGGATCGAGGGCAAGCATCCACTCACGATTTTGCAGACGATCGGCAACGGCTGCGCCTTCCTGGATTATGATGGAGACGGCAACCTGGATGTTTTACTCGTCGGTATCAAATTAGCGCTGTACAAAGGCGATGGCAAAGGGCATTTTACCGACGTGACCCACGAGACCGGGCTCGACAAACTCGCCGGTCATTTCCTGGGCTGTGCTGTCGGTGACTATGATAACGATGGGCATCCGGACCTCTATATCTCCGCCTATCGGGGCGGAGTGCTGCTGCACAACGAGGCGATAGCGTCCGAGCAAACCTCCTCCGTGAACGTATCGAGTACGGCGTCAGGGAAGAGTGCAGCACGCGGATTTCGGGATGTGACGAAGGAGGCGGGGATCGCTTCCCAGCCGTGGGGAACGAGCGCGACTTTTGCCGATTTCGATAACGACGGTAAACTCGACCTCTATATCGGTAACTACGTTCAGTTCGCGGCGGACACTCAGCCACAACTGTGCAATAACAGCGGTATCATGAGCTCCTGCGGACCCAAATACTATCTACCGTTGCAGGGCGTGATGTATCGAAACCTGGGCAGTGGGAAATTTCGTGATGTGACGAAGGAGTGGGGCGCGACCGTCACGGGCAAGACGCTCGGGGTGGCGGCAGCGGACGTCAATCAGAATGGACACCCGATGCTGGCGGTTGCCAATGACGAGATGGAGGGCGATCTGCTCGAAAAGCAGGGCAAGACCTTTCACAACGTCGGCGTGAGCTCCGGAGTCGCTTATGACAACAACGCCAGAGTGCGCGGCGGCATGGGCGTGGACTGGGGCGATTACGATAACGATGGTAAACTCGATCTGGTGATCGCGACCTTCCAGCACGAACCCAAGAACATGTACCACAATGAGGGCAGCGGCGTGTTTAGCGATAACTCGGCTGCGCTCGGGATTGCCGAAGCCACCATGCCCTATGTCGCCTTCGGCTGCAAATTCCTTGATGCGGATAACGACGGCTGGCTCGATCTGATGTTCGCCAACGGGCATGTTCAGGATAATATCGCTGAGATCGACCGCAGCATGACCTACAAACAGCCGATCCAGATATTTCGCAATCATGAAGGAAGTAAGTTCGAGGATGTGAGCGCGGGAGCCGGACCGGCATTCCAGGAGAAAATCGTTGGGCGCGGTCTGGCGATCGGCGATTTCGACAACGATGGAAAAATGGATGCCCTTGTGGTGGACAGCGATGGTCAA
Organism: Chthonomonadales bacterium; assembly: GCA_038216735.1. Lineage (GTDB taxonomy): Bacteria > Armatimonadota > Chthonomonadetes > Chthonomonadales > Chthonomonadaceae > JBBQPY01. The sequence continues at coordinate 13,570 of JBBQPY010000127.1, read as the reverse complement.
CCCATGCTGCTGCACAACGAGACGCCGAAAACGGGTCACTGGCTGCTGGTGAAGCTGGTCGGTACGAAAAGCAATCGCGACGGCATCGGCGCGACGGTCACAGCACAGGCCGGGACCCGCAAACTCCTGCAGCGCTGCGCTACCGACGGCTCTTATCTTTCCGCTTCCGATGTTCGCGTTCATTTCGGTCTGGGAGATGCCACAAAGGTGACGCTTACGATACGCTGGCCGAGCGGTTTGACCACAACCGCCGAAAACACCGAAGCGGATCGCATGATTATCGTGACAGAAGGTGTTTCGACTCCAAGACAATAGCGACAGAAAACGCCGCAAAATCGGAATTTCCTCAATTCTTTTGATTGCTGTCGCAAAAAAGTGACAAATATTTATAAAATATATCTAAAATAGATGAATACCAGTTGCTCTATTAGCGTAAATCGACCATACTATTAATATGATTATCAGTCAAGGATGATCATACCTTTGACTTTTTTAGTTGAGCGCCACACTATTTTGCACTGCTGAGAAGCTCGCCGTAATGGTTAAAGTTTTTCTGCAGCATGAAGGAGGTATATTCACACACGGGAGCAGGATCTGATTCTCCAAGGGGTCGATGTTTCTGGCACGGTGCGACCGCACCGATTCTTTGCAATTTTTCTATGCCAGCGTCTACCCTTAAGACAGAGCCCTTCGTCAACTATCCCTTAAAACGGGACTATCGAAATGAACTTTATTTTTTAGTTTGGGGAGACTGTTACCATGATTAAGAAACCGGTTTCATCGGGGTTCACCCTGATCGAGTTGCTCGTCGTGATCGCGATAATCGCGATTCTCGCTGCAATCCTGTTCCCTGTTTTCGCCCAGGCACGCGAAAAAGCGCGTGCCATCTCTTGTGTCTCCAACATGAAGCAAATCGGACTCGGTCTCGCGATGTATACGCAGGATTACGATGAAACAATGCCCTCTGCCTTCATCAACGTTGATCCGATCAATGGGGGAGACGTCAATGTCATTCCTTACGATATGCAGATACTGCCGTACATCAAAAACGATCAAGTCTTCAAATGCCCCAGTGATTCGCTTGCTTCTTCGCCCAGCAACTACTGGGATGGCAAATATGCAAACCCCCTTCGCGTACGCTCTTATGGGTATGTCGGGCAGATCAATACAGTGCAGGCAGGTGGCGGAGACTCGAATACAGGGATGAGTTCATGGGGGCAGGGCGTGTCGCTGGCGGCAATCGACGCACCTTCCGACACGATCGCGATCGTTGAGAGCTGGGCGCCCAATGCCACTGGTGGTGGCGGTGATAGTGTGATGGGATCGCCATGGGGAGCGCTGTTTACCGGTTGCGACACCTATAAACTTGCCGGGCGAAAAGTTCCTGCGCAGAGCGATGTCGATAAGAATCCTGTATGCAGCGATTACAACCCTACAAATCCGCTCAACAATCCGATGCGCGGCCACATGGACGCAGGCAATTACGTCTTCGGCGATGGTCACGTCAAGGTACAGCGCTGGGGACAGGTGCGTGCTGACGACTTCCGACTCTTCAAGCTGGTCAAGCCGCAGGTACACTTCACCCCGTAATCGTCACTGCAAGTATTAAGGGAACGCGGCGCGCCCTCAAAAGCCGCCGTGTTCCTTTGCGTTGTCCTAATCCAACTGCTCAGGAGAATCACATAATGAGAAATATCTTTCGCTGTGGCATATTGCTATTAGCTCTTTGCCTAATTTGCGGTCTGGTCGCAGGCTGCTCCGATAAGAAGGACGAAACGGTTCCTGCTACGGCAGCAACGACTACCGGCGGCGCCGGTGCGCAGGCAGGTGTACAGGATCGCTTGAGCAATCCTAACGTATCGGAAATGGAAAAAGAACAGATACGTAAGCACATGGGTGGTACGGGCGCCGCGGGCGCAGCTAGCAGCCCGGCCGGATCTACAACAACTGCTCCAGGAGCAGGGACTGCCGCCCCGGGTGGGGCGGGCGGTCAATAAATGGTTGGTAAGACCCATCGCCGCGCTGAAAAGCGCGGCGGAGACACTCAAACCATCACCATGCCTTCCACGGTACGCACTCGCTCTTCATTGCGTCGTCGGCTCCTGATCGGCATTGGGTTGCTGTTCGTGTGCGGCGGCATTGCCGCCGCACTGACCCTACCCTCGGCGTTTCGTGCTAACGCGCTCCGTGAGGCGTATCTGCCCGACCTGGAAGCTTTGGCGAGTGCAGAGCCGTCCAACGGTCCCGTTCTGGCTCTGCTCGGCGCGCGTCAGGCAGAAGCAAATGAGTTTGCTGCCTCGGCGGACTCTCTGGAGAAGGCGCTGGCGGCAGGGGAAAAAAGCGATCAGGTCTGGCTCTCCTGGGCGGCGGCTCTGGCTGCGAGCGGAGACAGGACAAAATCTGGCGCGGCGCTCAAACTCGGTCTGAAGGAGACGGGTAACGCCCCTGCGTTGCACGACGCGCTCGAGCGTTGTAAAAAGCTTCCCGCGAATGCCACAACGATCGCGCTTGCCGATGCCCTCTGCCCTGAGGGTCCACATCGTCTGGCGCTGGCGTACACGGGCGGCAGCTTTCTCAACGGTTATTTTTCATGGCAGGCGCGACGGCATCCTGCCGCCAGTGGCTTCACAACGCGCCAGCAGTGGGCGACACAACGTCCCGACGACGCCGAAGCGCAGCGCTTATGGGCGGAAGCGCTGGTACGCAACCACGCTTTTGCTCTTGCCACACAGCCGGCGGAACACGCCGTCGCGCTCACTCCGGATTCCCCCGAAGCGCATCTCGTGCTCGGTGACGCGCTGGCAGGGCAGGGCGCCTCCGGAAAAGCCGGTCTGCAGTATGTCACCTGTCTGAAACTTCGCCCCGAGTGGCTCCCCGCTCTTCTGGGGCTTGGCAAATCCACACGCGATCTGAAATTGCTGTCGATGGGCGTGGACATCTATACCCGCGCAACCAGAGCGGCTCCCGAACTGGGGGACGCCTGGATCGGACTGGGCATCGCGCAGTATAACCAGAAACTGCACCTCGCCGAAGCCGTGAGCGCATTCGAAAAGGCCGAGAAGCTGGCTCCGCAACGATCTGACTTCTACGACGATTATGCCAATGCCCTCTCCGGTGTCTTCAAGACCGATGACGCGGAGGCGGTACTGCGCCGTCGTCTCGCTGCCGCCCCGGAAGACGGGCGCGCTCACTTTCTGCTGGCGCTGTTGCTGCTGGACAACCATGTCAATGCCGAGCGCAATACGGAAGCCGAAACGCATCTGCGCACGGTGCTGCGGCTCGAACCGGATCAGTCTGCCGCCCATGAAAGGCTCGGCAAGCTGCTTCTGCAGACGAATAGAGCGCCTGAGGCGGTAGCGCAGCTTGAGCAGGCTGTGCAGCAGAATCGGTATAATACCTCAGCCCTCTTCTCGTTGATGCGCGCTTATCGTCAGACAGGACGTACGCAGGATGCACAGCAGGCTCAGACCAGCCTCAATGCCCTGTCGAAGTATGTACAGCGCGGCGCATTTCTGGAAGACATGGTCGCGCGTCAGCCGCTCGACATCAAACTGCATCAAGAGCTCGCCGCCCACTATATCGAAGGCGGACAGAACGCTCTCGCGCAGAATCATCTCGATGCGGCACGACTGCTGAAAACCAATAACCAGCAGGCGACGGCGGGTCTGAATATCTTGCGTACTGAGACGACCATAAACTCCGCCGCTCCCAATCCGACGGTTCATAAATGAGTGCTACACGAGCCTCATATCCCTCCTGAATAGAGAGGGGTTAACTATTTATCTTCGTGCGTGTCTTGGTACTGCTCCTCCTATCTTCTCAGCTCTGGGGCGGGTGCTAGAGGGCAAGGGTCGACAAATATAAAATATTTACAAAAACGGCTTTGCATTGGAACCATTCTTCGTATATAATAGTGAGGCTTGATTGAAGTGCTGAGAGAAAGGAATCGATTCCGATGAAGCAGGGTATCCATCCAGAATATAAAGCGGTCAATGTCGTCTGCCAGTGCGGCAACACATTCGAAACCCGTTCCACTCGTGATAAAATCCGCGTTGAGATTTGCTCCGCCTGCCATCCGTTCTACACCGGCAAGCAGAAGCTCGTCGATACGGAAGGGCGCGTCGAGAAGTTCATGCAGAAATACAACATGAAGAAATAGGCATTTCGCGATTTCATTTCGCCGGAATGTCATTTCGAAATCGAAGGCGCGTTCTCTTTGCCTGCGAGGCTACTCGCTACGGTCGAAGGGAACGCGCTTTTTCCTGTTCGCATATTCGTTTGGATTTGCTGAGTCCGTGGAAGTGGTTTGCTGACCGATAAAGGCAGCGGAGGTTTGGAATGAGTGAAAGCAATGGGACGGGCGCGATCGATACCGAGGCGTCGCGGGAACTGCAGCAGTATGGCGGGCAGGCAGTTATCGAGGGCGTGATGATGCGCAGTCCACACTACTACGCTGTGGCCTGCCGGAAGCCCGATGGCACGATCGTCGTGCAGCGCGAACACGTCGATAAGAGCATCATCGGTAAGCTGAAATGGCTCAATAAGCCGTTTCTGCGCGGCACGCTTGCGCTGATCGATGCGATGGCGCTCGGCAGCCGAGCCCTCTCCTTCGCCGCCCATGTCCAGATTCAGGCAGAGGCGGAGGAACGCGAGTCGACGCCTCGGGATGTACTTTCGTCAGAACAAAAGGCGAGACGCGAACAGCACCCCGAATCCGAACTTTCGACCTCCGTCACGGGTACCGTTCGCGACGCAACTCACGGCTCAATCGAAATAGAAACCGCCTCGATAAGACCGGCTGCGCCTATACTCCATACGCTTAAGCTCGAAGAAGTGGTTGCCGCCGCGCCGATCATCAATACACCTTCGACAGCCGCCGTCTCTAAAATGCCGAAGAGCGGGCGTATCAACGACATCGCCGTCGGAGCTTCGTTCGCGGCGACGCTGGTCGCTGTACTGCTGTTTCGCTCGATCCCGACTTTGCTAACGGAGTTCGCCTCGCACCATCTGCCCGCTGGAATGCACGCCTCAAACATCGTCCTGAATGCGTTCGATGGCATCATCCGAATCTCATTATTTTTCGGCTACATCCTGCTGATATCTTCGATGCCGCAGATACGTGAAGTCTTCAAGTATCATGGCGCCGAGCATAAAGCGATCAATACGCTGGAGGCAGGTCTGCCGCTGACGCGCGACAACGCCCTGCAGGCCTCACGCATTCATCCTCGCTGCGGGACGAGCTTCATCTTCGTCGTCTTTTTCGTCGATCTTCTGGTCTGTCTGTTTCTGCCGCGCCCGATCTGGTATCTACGTATTCTGCTGCATCTCGCAGTGCTTCCACCGGTCGCCGGTATCGCTTACGAGATAATCAAATTCGCCGGAAAGTTCCGCCGTAATCCACTTGTGATGGCAGCGTTCGCGCCCGGTATGGCGACGCAGTATCTGACTACGCGCGAACCCACACCAGCGCAAACCGAAGTCGCGCTCGCGGCGCTCTACTCCGTCCTCTCCGCTGAAGGGCACACCGTTCCGGAAAACGATTTCCGTATTTCACACTCAAGCCCGGACCCGGAAGAGCCAGCCGCTGTGCTCACGTAGGAGTTGAACCACTTAGGAGTAATAGAGCCGATAGCAGTCCCGGGGTAGGTCAGGGGCGTGTACAAACACCGAGATAGAAACGACGACCGGCGCGTCCCATCTCCAAGACTGCCATTTTATACCAGCGTCTTTTGAGGTAGTATCGCGCCGTCCGCAGTTTATCCTTGCCGTGGTAGAACTGCATTGCGCGGAAGCCCGCTAGCATCACCCGCTTCTGTTCGGGCGTGTTCCGCGTCGAATAGGCATTTTTGTGCAGCATCCTGCTCTCGGCGGTTCGCATGATACCGCTGTTCTTCGTCGTATTCGTGTTATGGTGACGATAATTCAGCACCACATGATCGACAAAAGCGAAGGGCTGACGACGCGCCATATCCAGCCATACCTCCCAGTCTTCCGCCCCCCACATTTTCTGATCGAAACCCTCTGTTTGTTTGAGTGCTGCGGTTCGCAGCAGGCATATCCCGGGCGTAATGATCCAGTTGCGAACGACGAGCGCCTCGAAATCGGTCGGACTCGTGACCGAGAGCGGCACGAGTTTGCGTCCCCGTAGAGATACCCGGTTCCGAATGAAATCTTCCATAAAGCCCGGTCGAATGCGTTCGCCGTTCTGATCGATCAGCCGGGCGGTGCCGTGCGCTCCCCCTGCATCCGGCGCCGCCTCGAGAGTGGCAAGCAGGACTTCCAGCGCCTCCGGTTCCCAGACGTCGTCGGAATCCAGAAAAATAAGGAACTCACAGTCGTCCGACCCTACCGTGACGCCATAGTTCCGTGCTGTAGAACCTCCGCCGTTCTGCTGTGAGATCACACGAATGCGCGCGTCGCGGCGGGCAAAATCTGCTGCTATCTGAAGCGTACTGTCCATGGATTCGTCGTTCACGACGATCAGTTGCCAGTCAGTAATAGTTTGGGCGAGGGCGCTTTCGAGTGTTGCAGCCAGATACCTCTCGGCATTGTAGGCGGGAACGATGATCTGAATCAATTCTCACTCCCACCTTGTCCCTCGACGCGGCTCATTTTAGAGAAGAGTGTTCGATACTCCTGGTAAATATGTTCCTGGGTGAAAGCTTCTAGAATTCGGTTGTGGCTGCTCGCACCGTCCTTCTTACGACGCACGGGATCGTCTGCATACCGGGCGATTGCTCCTCCGAGTCCCTCGGTGTCGTAGACATCGACGCAGAGTGCGCCCTGCTCATTCGGAAACACGTCCGATACGCCAGCAACGCGCGTCGATGCCATCGGCAGACCAGCTGCCAGAGCCTCCAACATCGCGATCGACATGCCTTCGTAGTGGCTTGGCTGCACGAAAATATCGAACGAGCAGAGTATCTCACGAACATCCGCACGCCGACCCAGAAAGTGAATTCGGTCCGTCAAATCATACTCTTTCGCTAGCTCCTCTGCAGCGGCGCGTTTGTCACCATCGCCGATCACGGCGAAATGCAGATCCGGATTTTGTTGAGCGGCGACACGCGCCGCCTTAACGAAGTCTATCGGTCCTTTGCGGTGCTCGAGAGTGCCCACCATTACTGCAATAACTGCATTTACTGGCAGATGCAACCTCTGCCGAATCGCTGTTTTTTCCTCGGCGGAACAGTCGTAGGAGATAGTTGACGGATTGATTCCGTTACCGATGTACATCGCCTTCGCGCCCATCTCGCGTCCACGCTGAATGTGTTCCTCACGATTGCTGTTTGAGACGAAAACGATTTTATGCACCATTGCGTCCAGTACGCGCATCTTAAGTCGCTGTTTTGCGGAAAGAGGACCCAGGGGATTTTGCTCGGTGCGTATTCGCAGTGGAACGCGGGCGCGGTAGGCAGCAACGACGCTTTCGAAGCAGAGCGGAGCGTAGGGCATATGCAAATGCACGATATCCGGCTTCGTCTCTTTGAATAATTTCGTGAGGACGCGGAAATTCTCGCGTATGTTTCGATCTCCAGGATGGAGGGGTCCGACACGATGTGTCTGTGCTCCGAGCGCTTCCGACTCCTGCGCCATTCGATCGAGCGAAGGATGTCCGGTTGGAATCGCCAGACTGATGGGGTACCCGTCGCGCCCGAAACGCTCGGCAAGGTCGAGTACGATCTGTTCTGTTCCGGCTCGGAAGACAGTCACCGGCACAAACAGAATATGCGGTTTCCGGGTCAAGATTCAGTCCTCTTGTTTTCTTTGTTGTAGTTGGAGTTTCGTTCGACGGTGGAGCTACTTCGTGCTTATTTTTTCTTGAAGAAGACCGCGCTCATCCACCTGGAAGCGCTTCATACAGAGATCGTAGCCTGCTCGAAATGCCAGCCACCGCAGTATCCCTTTCGGCAGGCGATGTACGCGCAGCGTACGCATCGGATCGGTCAAACATTGGCGGCGCATCGTGTTCCGCCAGTTTGCTCCGTCGGGATTGCCGAGAAGAGTCTGTTTGGCAGCGATGCCGCCCTGTCCCAGTGCGTAACTTTTGCCGAGCGCAAGCACTGCCGTCAGGCCATAGCGCCGACCGTAAGTGTGCACAACGATCGAGCGTGGTGTACAGCGCATCTTTACCCGATTATTTTCCAGTCTAATCGTGTATTCGATCTCCTCGGAACTCGGAATTGCGGCTCCGGGCCCGATTGCTTCATCGAAAGGTCCCACACGCTGCCACATACTTTTGCGCACCGCCATATTTGCTCCGGCGATCGAGAAGTGTGGCGGGCTTTTCTCCATTGTCTCCGGATCAAAGACCAGTTCGGGCACGATTGTCGCCGGGCATTCCGAAATTCCCGAACGCTCCGCAGCGGGCGCAACCAGGCTGCCAGCCAGCAGTCCGAGCTCCGGTTCCCTCGAAAAGTACTCGTCGATTACGCTCAGCCAGTCTGGAGCTGGAGCGCAGTCATCATCCGTGATCGCGACGATAGCGTACTTTGCCGTCGCAATACCCGCATTGCGTGACCGACTCGCGCCGAACTCCTCCAGATGCAGATAGTGTATTCGTGAATCGCTTTCGGCAGCTTCCTCGACGATCTTGAGCGGTTCAGGGTTATTCCCTTGTACGACAACGATTAGCTCCCAATCGACATAATCCTGCCGTTGAATCGCTACGATCGTGTCTCCGAGAGTCGTGGCGCGAATGGAAGAGATACAGACGGTTATGCCCATAGGATTGTTTGTGTTCGGTGGCGAAGAGACTGTAAATGACATGCTTCACGATGGGAAGTAGCCGCGGTTCCGAATGGAAGGGCTCGGCAAACAGCATCCCTACGGATGCCCGTTCCTACAATCGGTTACTGTTCCTCAATGAACTATTGTCTTTATGGGCATGCGTTTGCCGAGATTTGTCACGAAGAAACCGCGAATATCGGTGATCGCGTTCGGGTTGACCACGTGTCCTGAGTTATATCGGCGAACCTGGGTCGCTTCATCAGCGTGTGATGCTTTGACGAGCGCCTCCGAAGCTTCCGGCGGAATGATCTCATCGTATTTTGCGACGATCAGCAGCAACGCGCGCGGGGCAATACGACCGATGAAGTAGATCGGGTCGGTTACATTGGCGATCTCTTCGACGCGGCGCATCATGTCGGGCGTGTTCTGGATCGGCCAGTGCGCTTTGAGCACCGGGTACTGGTCGATATGCTTCACGATGTTCACGAAGCCGCCGCCGGGCACTGCCAGACAGAACGCGCCCACGCGCGCCTCGACGCCGCCGAAAACCGAGCCGAGCATCGCACCCTGCGAAAAGCCGAGGTAGCCGAGTTTGCCGCCATCGATGTCGGAGCGTGAAAGCAGATAATCCACAGCGCGCCGCAGATCGACCACGCTCTGTATCCAGCCATCGCGCATCGTGTAGGAGTCGGGCATGTGGATTTCGCCGCTGCGTCCGGGACGCGCGCGTCCGCCATGATACTGCGTATCGATCGAGAGCGTTGCGTAGCCGACTTTCGTCAGTGCGCCGCTCGCGAAATTGATGTAAGAGGTGTCTTTGTTGCCGCCCGAACCATGTACGAGCAGCACGGCAGGGTAGGGCGCGGCGTAGCGTTTCGGAAGTGCAATGATTGCGGTGACACGCTGATCGTGAGCGCTGTCATACGATAAGCTATAGCGCGTACGATCGTCGGTGGAGTCCAGCGGTTTGAGTTCTGCGTTCAGCGGCAAACTATGATCGTAGTCATAATTCGAGAGGCGCATCGCCTCCATCGCATCAGCAGGAGCGGGTAGAATAAAAGGTGTGCCGCTCTGAGCCCTCCCTCTCCCGGACAGACATAAGATCGCAGCGAGCAGTCCGCAAAAGAGGCTGTGTCTCGCCAATATTCGAACTCGGTAATTTATATATAGTTGCATACTATTCTTCAGTGATCTTTTCCAAACATTAGTCGTAGTCTGCTGTTTATTCTACTATCGAGGTGACGCCTGATTTTTACGGCTGACATCATCCGATCCAAAGTTTCTAACGTTTTTAACCCGCTTTTAAGCTGCTCTCAGTGTACTCCAAAGCGATACTGCAGTGCAAGGGAGCGTTAATACAGGTATATTCGAGGCGAACGAAAACAAGCTATCGACCCGTGCAGAAGCAGGATATGCCGGGCGGATGAACAACTACCGAGCCTGAAGCGCCTGTTACGGATTATGAAGGGAGAATTGCGAAATGGAGTTTGGAATTCAAGGTAAAGTGGCGCTTGTGGCAGCGGCGAGCAAAGGACTCGGCTATGCGACGGCGCTGGGTCTGGCGCGAGAAGGAGCAAGGGTTGCCATTTCGTCCCGTACCGAAGAGGAGGTACGAAAAGCCGCCGCCGCCATCACTGCCGAAACGGGCGTCGAAACCCTGGCGATCGCCGCCGACATTACCCGACAGGAAGACATCCGTAGTATGGTATCGGAAACCGTTGCGAAGTTCGGCGGACTTGATATCATCGTCCCAAACAGCGGCGGACCGCCTCCCGGAACCTTTGAGACGCTCGATGAGGGCAAATGGCAGAGCGCACTGGACAGCACGATTTTCGGCACGACACGGCTCATACAGGAAGCGCTGCCGCACCTCAAATCGGCGGGATGGGGGCGCATCGTCGTCATCACCTCGTCGGCGGTCAAGCAGCCGATACCTAACCTGTTGCTCTCGAACACGCTGCGCGCCGGTATCGTGGGGCTGTGCAAGACACTCTCGCAGGAGTTTGCGCCGTATGGCATCACGGTCAATAACGTCGCGCCAGGGAGCTACGACACCGACCGCCTGAAGCATCTCTACGAGCGCAATGCGCAGCAGGCGGGCATCACGATCGAGGCGGCGAAAAAGCTGATGGAGCAGAAAATCCCGCTCGGGCGGCTCGGTCGCCCTGAGGAGTTGGCGAACATGATCGTTTTCCTCGCCTCCGAAGCAGGGTCCTATATCACGGGGCAAACGATCCTCGTCGATGGCGGGCAGACACTGGGTTTGTAAGATCGTTCGAGTAGTAGTGGGCTGAGGACCGCAGCGAGAGGCAGGATATGAGTGAGCAGGTAAACATGATTAGTTTCAAGGGCGACAATGCAGTGCTGACACTCGAGCTGCTCAGTTACGAGTATACGGATATGGCAGATGTGTCCGGTGGAAACTCGATCGTCACACGGGTCCGTGCTGCCACATCGGCGTTCCAGGCTGATTTAACCCAAATTATTTACCCGTTCGATCTCGTCAGCCTGAGAGATAAGGTGGCGATATTGTCCACGATGTCCGAAGGTAGAGTAGACTGGACGATACAGGACGGGTTTCTGATGCTGACCGCCGACCGGAGTCGACTAGGTCATATCCACTGGACGATCGAACTCTCCAGTCTTTCTGGACGTGAGTCATCTACCAGGCTATTCCTGGAAATCAACAATGACCAGACCTATCTGTCCGATCTTATCAGAGAGATAGATGCCGTTTTAGAAGTGTTTCCGGTCAGAGGAAACGGACAGACAGCCGGGATTCCTTTCGCCTGACGGCTTACTTAACTCGACGATTCATCAAAGATGCTCGCTGTACTTGCGCAGGAGCACGACAAGGTCAGGACGCGATATCTCTATCCTCCATATCCGGTGAAGGGGTTCTCCGATACGAAGGATAGTGCTGCTGGAATATGCCAACACCTGCACTGCAATTAAGGATATAAGCGGACTAGATTCTGGCTGTTTTGCTTCTTTGGGGCGAGTGAAAAAAATAGTTTGCCTGGTTACCGGAAAAGTGAGGGTTTGGCATGAATTGTGCAATAGCTATTATTGCCGACATAATAATTGTGATCGGTATACCGTATGTAGTTCCAATAATCACCTCACCCCGTTGAAGGAGCTCTTTATGAAGTTTTATTTTCCAACACTCGCCTTGACCGGTACACTCATTTTTGCACTCGGTTCGTCTGCGCAGGCTCAGAGCCTGCAAGGGCAGGACGTGCGGGTAGATTATCTGTTCGACAATCAGAGCACCGTGTACCAAACGTTAGGAACGCAGACCGTCACAGCTTCAGGCGTTACTTATAACTCGTTTGGACAGACCGATTATCTGGTCACACCCGCCCAGATCAAGATTACCGATGTGTTCGGTTCTGATATCTTGTTTACCCCTGCGACGTTCAATGGGATAAGCGCCACGGAATCGGGAAGTACTCCGTCGATGATTACCGGCGTATCCATTGATGCGGCGACAAATCTGACGGGCTTCGATACCTCACGCATCTCCTTTAATAGTACTCAGGTATTCATCAATCTGCAAAGTTTGACGACAACACCTGAAACGACAGTCCTACTGAATCTCCAGTTTGGCAGGACACCAACCACTCCCGAGCCTGGCAGCATGGCTCTGCTCGTCGGGATGGGCATCAGTGGGGCAGGCTTCCTCGTCCGTCGCAAACAGTCTCGAAAATCTGCCTGATCGTCAGTCACCGCAGGAATAAACGAGTACAAACAATGGTGCCACACGATGCTGTCAGTCTATCGTGTGGCGTTCCGCCCTCATTCCAACTCTTCTCCCTGCCACTCATTCTTCGCCAGGGAGAAGGGCGAATGCAGCAAACCCATCTTCCTCCCCGCTCCCTAATGAGGGACGAATGGTAGGAAGAGGGGTCGGGGGTGAGGGCTAATCGGTTTCCTCCGGAGACAGCGACGGCAGACCGGAAACGATCCGCATGGTTTCGACGCTGACGGTCACCACACGCTTCACGAGACGCACTATGTACTCCGGTTCGTCGGCGCGGTTGGGGTCACTGTCGCCGCGTACACGATACTGGTCGATCACCCAATCCAGCGCCGAACGGTTGCCGAGTTTGTAGGTATGGGCTTCGGGCGGGATGCCGCGCAGTGTCAGATAGCTGTTGATCTGGATCGCGGACTTGTCTTCGATCAGGCGCATCTTCTCGACATGGAATATATCGGAGAGGGTTGCCGTCTGTTCATAGACTTCGGTGAGCGGGTATTCCGGCGCGTTTTCGTAGCCGATATGCAGGTCGATCAGCGCGTGACCGGCAGCCGCGAGCGCAGCAAAGGTCTCCGAAGCCCCGACGAGCGGGATACGCGGCAGTTCGCGCTTCAGGTTTTCGGCATAGCGCGTCCGGTAGGTGGGGTCGTGGAGCAGGGCGTACACGTAGTGAAAGATGTCCCGCTTCGTCACGTCCGAACCGTGCGCCGACTGAAACTGCTGCAACGCCCAATCCGTGATATTCTCACGCCGGTTCGTCCCATCTTCATCGTAAACATAGAACGGGAAGCACTGCGTTCCACCATTGGCTGCATTGGAGAACTTGAGTTCTGGAATATGTCTTGTGGCTAAGCAGTAAAAGTAATCATGTCCCACCCCTCCTAAGCAAATTGAGGTATTTTCGTTTTCACTTTCGAGAGAAGGGAATGTTATGTGCTGCTGATATCTCCGCTCTATGAGCATGGAGTCGAAGTAAAGGCTCTTGCGACAAAAAGGACGATACATTGCATTGCGAACCTTTGCAGAATTGTATTGGCATTTCTTCCCACGTCTCAGATTCGATTTAAGTGTTTCACTCCA
>JBBQPY010000126.1:0-15654 GCA_038216735.1 Chthonomonadales bacterium | reverse complement strand
GGAAGTGGCCGCCTGGGAATACCAGCGTAATCAGCGTCCCCATACCGTGAATTGGCAGTTTCGAGCCGAAGACGCACGGATCAAACTCAAGCGGCTCTACCCGATCCAAAACGATAAAACTTCGTGAAACTAACGACTAGTATTCAAAAGAAGTTGACACGAGCCTAATGGCTTTTTTCCTATATTAGCACACTGTTCGATCGCTGTCAACGCTTGCAAATCGTGTACTGTGAAGCTATATACACAGAGACAGGAGGGGGTTGCTTTCCGTTTGCAAAATCGTCCTTGACAGATATGCAGCATAAAGTCTACAATATCGACCAGATAGATAAACATTATGTTAACTCAATAACTGAATGGCAATAAACCACCGTCTGGTTCTAATAAGCTTTCATTGTTATAGGAGATTCTGTTCGATTCTAAGGGAGAACGCTAACTATGTCATCCGATACCATCCAGGAGGCGCCGGTCGCGCTGCCGCGCCTCAACGAACCCGCTCCAGATTTCACCGCCGATACAACCCAGGGACCACTGACGCTTTCCAAACTTCGCGGCAAATGGGTAGTGCTTTTCTCGCACCCATCCGACTTTACGCCGGTCTGCACGACCGAACTCGTGGAATTCGCACGCCGCAGCAGCGATTTTCAGCAGAATAACACGCAGCTTATCGGTCTGAGCGTCGACAGTGTCTACTCTCATATCGCCTGGATTCGCAGCATGGAGCATAATTTTGGAGTCAAAATCGACTATCCGATGATCGCCGACCTCGACACCAAAGTAGCGCAACTGTATGGCATGATCCATGCGGGTGCGAGCTCGACGGCGACAGTTCGATGCGTGTTCGTAATCGACGACAAAGGCATCACCCGCGCCATGATCTACTATCCGCTGTCCAATGGGCGCAGTATCGACGAGATCCTTCGCCTTGTTAAAGCGCTGCAGACTACAGACGCCAACGGTGTTTCCACTCCCTGCGAATGGCAACCCGGCGAGCAGGTGATCGTTCCTGCGCCGAAGACGCAGGAAGGCGCCGACAAACGCATGACGGAAGAGGGCGTAGACGCAACAGACTGGTATTTCGCCAAAAAGTCCCTGTAATTCAACCCAAACGTTCCAGATCAATGACAGCGCAGGGCAGAACGATGAATGATCGTTCTGCCCTGTATTTCTGTTCGCCTCTGAGTTGGTCTTTGAGCAGGTCGAACGAGGCTGGCTTACAGTCGAAAGCGTTCGGCGAAAAAAGTGTCATAGAGCAGTTTGCCAGTCAGCACGACGGCGAAAAGACAAACAATCGCGTTTTTCAGATGTAGAACGCCGTCACTGCCAATATCGGGCATCGCGATCAGCCCGGCTGTCAGCAAAATTAGGAGCGCGAGCCGTATAAAAAACCGACCGATTTTGCGCTGCATGACAATTTTCTTTCTATTCGCATCTGCGTCGGAAAGTCGTTTGCTTTTTCAAGACGAGTACTTTCAGACCGCGGACTAAATTAGGCCCACTCTACACCGGTTCCTCGACATATTGTACCATTTTTGAGATTTCGTCTTCTGCGAGGCGACGGTTCTCCACTTTTTCGTCGGAGATGACCTTGCCGTCTTTAAAGCGAATGATACGCTCCGCATGTTCCGCGATGTCCTGTTCGTGTGTAACGACGACGACCGTTTTGCCCTCGCGGTGCAGCTTCTGGAAGATCGCCATGATTTCCTCGGAAGTACGCGTATCAAGATTTCCAGTGGGTTCATCGCCAAAAATGATCGGAGGATCATTAACGAGCGCACGTGCGATCGCCACTCGCTGCTGCTGTCCACCGGAAAGTTCGTTCGGTTTGTGGTCGAGCCGGTCACCGAGTCCTACGATTTGCAGCGCATGAGTCGCGACCTGGACACGGTTTTTCGAGTTGCTGTAGAGAAGCGGCAGTTCGACATTTCGCAGCGCGCTCGTTCTTGCCAGCAGATTGAATGTCTGGAAAACGAAGCCGATCTTGCGGTTACGTATCTCGGCGAGTTGGTTGTCATTGAGACCTGCGACTTCGATGCCATCGAGGCGGTAAGAGCCTTTGGTCGGCTTGTCGAGACAGCCGATCATGTTCATAAAAGTCGATTTCCCCGAGCCGGAAGGTCCCATAATGGCCACGAACTCGCCGCGTTCGATCGTCACCGATACGCCGCGCAGCGCTCTCACTTCCATTTTGCCCATTTTGTAAATTTTATATGCGTCCAGCACCTCGATCATCGTATTCGAGGGATTCGGCGAACTCTTCGATGCGTTTTGCAGGCTGTTCGGCGTAGCATTCAGCGTATTCGACATAAACGTGCGCGCTCCTCGACAATTGATCGGACGATTCGATTACTCTCGTTACTGACGAACACCACGCGTCACGAGTTTCGCTGTCTGAGTATCGATATCCCTCGCTGACGAGGTAGTGTACAGCGAGGGAGATGAGGGACAAGTGAGTCTCAGCCTTTAGCGCGCTTCTCGAGACCCGCGAAGAACTGCTGCATTCCCTGCTTGACCATCGGGCGTGCCATCGCCATCGGGAAGGTCTCGCCATTCAGCGGGTTCCACCCGTGCGCGGGAGGATCCGGGAACTTGTTGGCGTCGGGCATACCGCCGCCCGCGCCGCCACGACCACCGCCTGCGCCACCCTTTTTCCATTTCTCGGAAGGAGACTCAATCAATGTCAGCGCTTTGATTTGCTTGACTGTCAGCAGATTGCCAATTTTTTTGTTGAGAACGCTCGCCTCATCGTCCGTCAGTATCGCCTTACTCTTGACAGGGCTCAACAATGCTAGCATTTTGCCCGCCTGCGCTTTGTCGAGGGCATTCGCCGGATCATCATTGAGCTTGCCGATTTTGGAGATCTGATCGCCGAGAGCAGTCAGTTTTTTGTGCTGTTCCATGTATTTGCCCCAGGCTTTGAACTTCGCCATCAACGCCGGAGGTGGCCCGCCCTGCGCTTTCGCGGAAGGCGCAGTGACTGTCAGCGCGCCAACGAGAAGCGCTGCCGCAAGAATACTGTTCGTGATTTTCTTCAAACTCATGATTTCTGCTCCTTAGTGAGTTGTGCGACGGTCCGACTGAATCGCGCCACGGTTGCTTTCCCATCGATTAATTCGTGCTTTACCACTGTCACAGCCTTAACGAAAAAGCTAAGGCAAGGTGTATTCTCCCCCTCTTTTGTAAGGAGGGTTGGCGATAGTGAATCGCTGCCTATTCGTAGCGCAATGCCTCGATCGGATCGAGTTTGGATGCTTTCAATGCAGGATAAAATCCGAAGAATATGCCGATCAATGCTGAAAAGCCGAACGAAACGAAAATAGGTGTCGTGCTGAGCGCGATCTCCCAATCCGGCTTGATTTTGGGGAGTCCGTACAGGGTGAAAAGCACTCCGAGAAGCACGCCCAACAGGCCGCCGATCAGTGATAGAAAGAGCGCCTCCATCAGGAACTGTGACAGAATATTGCTGCGCTTCGCGCCGATAGCTTTGCGTACGCCGATCTCGCGGGTGCGCTCCGTGACCGAAACGAGCATGATGTTCATAATGCCGATGCCGCCAACGATCAGTGCGACCGCTGCCAGACAGTTGATCAACTGCTCGAAGTCGCTTGCCTGCTCGCTGCTGTTCTGCGCCGCTGTCGCGTTATTGAAAATAATCACGTCTTTGGGCTTGTTCAGACCGATTTTGTGCCGTTTGCGCAGCACGTCATCGACCTCCTCCTGCGCCTTCGTCATCTGGGACTCACTCTTGCCCTGCACGCTCATCGAACTGAGCACATTTTCAGAGCCGAATAAGCGCCGCAGCGCCGTGCCGATCGGCACATAGACGCGGTCGTCCTCATTGATAAATCCGCCGCCGCCGCGCTCATCGAACACGCCAAGAATCTTAAAGTTTTGACCTTTAATGTAGACTTTCTGTCCGATGACCGGACCCGACCCGAACAAATCTTTGTAGACCGAATGCCCCAGTACACAGACAGTGCGTTTGGAACTGTTGTCCTGCTCACTGAAATATTTGCCCTGACTGAGGGTAAAGCGGCGTATCGCAGGATAGGCCGCGCCCGTGCCGTATACCTGTGTATTTGTGTTCTTATTGCCGTTTTTGACCTGCTGGAAGCCGCTCTTTTCGGGAGAAACGTTGCGTACGGAGGGACATGAACGCAATATCGCAGGGCCATCTTCAAGACGCAGAGTGTTCACTGAGCCGAAACTGACACCGCCCTTGCCCTGCCGGCCGGGAATGACCGTGAGTGTTGTCGTTCCGAATTTTTCGAACCGCTTGATCGCCGCTTCTTTGGAGCCCTGTCCCAGCGCGACGGCAACAATCACTGCCGCCACGCCGAAGATCACGCCGAGCATCGTCAGAAACGAGCGCAGTTTATTGGTTGCGAGACCACGCAGAGCCGATGTTAAGCCAACAAACATTGTCGCGCTCCTTTCAGATCGCCGTTCGTTTTGCTGTGAGTTTCTCGCGAGGTCACTTTTTCGCGGGACCCTTACCGCCACCGCCAAATGGACTGCCTCCGCTGACCGCAGGTTCGATCACCTGCGTCACGATCTTATCGCCCTCTTTCACGCCTTCGGTAATTTCCGTTGTGTCATTGCCTTCCAATCCGATCTGCACGATCGTCTTTTTAGGCTTGACCTCGACGAGAACGTTCGGGTCGGGCTCGCTATCCTTGTCGGTAGGTGCGACTTTCCCACCTACGACGACATCCACATAATGATTGTTTTCGGCGTCTGACTTCAAGGCCTCATTCGGCACACAGATGACATCATCTTTTTTCTTGACGATGAACTCGCAGGTGGCATTCATACCGGGCTTGAGGATGCGATATTTTGCGTCGCTGTTGTCCACCTCGACCCGCACATGAATCGTCGTGATATTCTGATCCACAACCGCCTGTGGGTCCACTTTGATTACCGTGCCCTCGAATGGGGTAGAGTTGTAGGCATCGAACGTGATGTCGACTTTCTGTTTCTCTTCCACGCCGCCGACATCGGTCTCGTCGACCTGTACATCGACATACATCCGAGTCGTGTCGCCCATCTGCACGATGCTGGTTCCGCTCGAATTGAAGGAGACGCCAGACGTAATGAGCGTGCCTTCCTCAACGTATTTCTTGAGGATTACGCCATCGCTCGGCGCGGCGACCTGCGTCTGATCCAGCTGAGACTTGGCGTTGATCAATCCCGCCTGAGCGCGGGCACCTGAAGCCTGAGCCTGGAGTATCTGCTTTTCACGAATCCCGTTGTTGATCTCCCCCGCCTCAGCCTCATGCAGTTTCGCTTCCGATGATTTTATATTCGCCATCGCCTGATCGTAGTCGGCTTTCGCCGCAAGCGCCGCCTGTACACGCAGACTTACCTCGACACGGTTCGCTTCAGCAGTTCGTACCTCAGCCTGCATCTGCCGAATCCGGGCGTTCTGCGATTTAATATCGGAGTCGAGTTCCGGCTTGATCGTATCGACCTTCTCCTGCGCGTTGGCGACATTCGCCTCGGCGACATCATAGGTCGCCTGCGCGGTATCGACCTGCGACTGCGCAACAAAGCCCTTTTCGAGCAGTTTCTGCTGGCGATCGAGCTGTGCCTTCGCGTTCTTCAGGTTGGCTTGTGCCGAGCGCAGGTTCGCTTTGGCCGTCGCGTACTGCTGCGGATGTGACGCGCTCGTCATCTGATCGAGCTTCTCCTGCTCTGCGGAGAGAGACGCTTTTACGTTCTCGATCGAGGCGTCGGTCAGATTACTCTGCGCATCCGACTGGCTCTGCGAGGAGAAATAGCGTGCCTTTGCCGCGTTCGCCTGCGCTTTCGCCGAGGCGAGATTGGCACGGGCGGTATCGAGCGCGACTTCGGTCTGACGCTTCTGGAGCAGCAGTTGGTTGCGCGTCTCTTCGACCCGGTAGCGGTTCGCATCGATGTCCGCTTTGGCTTCATTATAGGTCAGAAGCGTATCGGTCGGATCGATCTTGGCGATCAACTGTCCCTTCTTGACCTCACTACCCTCTTCGACAGGGAGCTTATCGACGCGCCCGCCCGCCTTACTCTTGATATCGACTGTCGTCCATGGTTTGAGAACGCCGGTCGCGGTGACTGTCTTTTTGACAAGGTCTGTTTTGACAGCGGCAACACGATACTGATTGGGGTCTTTGCTGGAGCTCGTCGAGAACATTTTACGCGCATAGACGACCGATGCGATCAGAAGGATGAGAATTATGAGCGGAACGGTAATTCGTTTGACCATTTTGACTAGAGCTTCTTTCCGCCATTATCATCGGCAGAGGCAGGCTTCGCGCCGCCGGTTGCGGGAACAGTCGTACCCCCTGTAACAGGGACAGTGGGATTGGGAACAACAGGAGCAGGCGCCGTAGGTGTAGGATTCGCGCCTTTACCAGGGGCTTTGGGATCTACGGGCGTAACGGGCGCAGTTGGCAGGAAGGGCTGTCCCTGGGAAGCGCCCGGCGGCAGTGGCTGTGGGGCACGCGCTCCCGGAACGCGCGGGAGATATCCCGGATCGTTGACGCCGACACTGCGCAGCAGCTGTGCGTCGGCGATATAGTAATCGTAGTTCGCCTGTACGAGCGAAACTTCGGCATTGACCAGCTGAACCTGCGCATTGATCACGTCGAGAATATTGATCAGGCCATTGCGCTGTTTTTCGAGTGCGGCATTGTAGTTCAGCTGACCCGCATTGACCGCGACACCGGCAGCAACTACGCGCTGCCGTGACAGCTCTCGGATCAGATAGGACTGCTCGACATTCAGGCGAACATTCTGCTCGAGCAAGTCCAGTTGACGCTGCTCTTGAACGAGCACGGCTTTGTTCTCGCGTACTGCGGCACGGGTAAGCCCACCATCGAATAGAGGATAGGAAACTGAAACCGATACAGTGCGATCTTCGCCTTCCGTCGATTGAAACGCATAGCCTTCGGCAATGTTGGCGTTGACGGTCACGCCGTTGTTGATTTTGGCAAGCCGTACACTGTATCCCTGAGCATAGATGCGCTCCTGCTGCTCTTTGACATCGAGGCGATTCGAATAAGCGAGCTGGACATATTTTTCAAGCCCGATCTTATCCGGGTTGGTATCCGGGGGGGCGACCTTATTGTCGGCTAGAACCAGCGGATTGGAAGTGACGACTCCCATCGCATTTTTGAGAGTTGCCTGACTGGTGTTCACATCGTTTTGCACCTGTAGCAGCGCAACGCGGGCATTCGCGAGGTCTGATTCGGCTTGCAGAGTATCTGATTGCGCGGCGTTTCCGACGGCTACTTCCGCCGTGATCGCCTCGAGGGTAGTCTCGGCGCGGCGCACACTCTCCTGATCCACCCGGACGAGTTCTATGTTTCGCAGCAGGTTATAGTAGCTCTGCGTCACATTCAGGACGACGATCTGCCTCTCGTCGCCGAGCGCGTACTGCGAGGCGAATAGGCTGCGCCGGCTGAGCCCGACATTCGCTTCTCGCCGACCAGAATCATAAATGTTTTGCTGAGCCACGATGCCGAGTCTTTTGGACACAGAGGTCAATGAACCGACGGTCGAGGTCGTCGTGCCCGTTCCTCCCGTAAGCGTATTGCTGTTCGTGAACCGGCGACCGGGGCTTACACTGTCCTGATAGGAAAAACTCGGGGTGATCTGCGGGTAGTAACTGGAGCGCGCCTGAACGAGTCGGGCGTCCGCTGCTTCTGTCTGTGCCTGTACTATTCCGATCGAGTCCTGTCGCTGCAAACCGATTGCGATGGCACGGTCGAGTGTCAGAGGCCTAGAGACATCCACATCGACAGGTCCGCCAAGTATCGGGTTACGAGATAATCCATATCGTTGCTGAGCAGGGGTCTGGAGCGCATCGTTTTTAGGCGCATATACAACGGACTTATCGGTCTGATCGGCTGCTGTTTTAGAAGTAGCTTTAGCAGCTTTGCCGTCGGCAGGGGTGACGTTAGGCGGGGTCGAGGTCTGCGCTCGCGCACACACGCCCGGGAGGAAAGTAAAAGCAGCGGGAATCAGCATACGTACAAAGCTACCCTGGGAACGAATCATGGACGAAGAGATCCTTTCGGAAGACGAGTTCGGATGAAACTAATGCGGTGAGGCAAAATGTGAATGGGCATCGCGCAGCATTGTCTGCATCGACATTTTAATTTAGGAAAGCGGCGGAGTGGTATTAGCTTAGACGCCGAAACCGCTCGCCCGTTTCAGTGATTTGACTTCCGATTTGCCGGAAAATACGAAGTGCAACTGAACCAGGGACGTTATAGCAAGGACGCTCTAGAATGATGTTGCATTGAACGCACGCTCAGGAAGCAGCGCGTCCACGTACTCGACGCCCCATCAGATCGACGACTGGCTGACCAACCGATTCCTTCGCCTCGCCGGAATGGGTGTTGCGCGAGCCAGACGGGTTGTGGTGCAGAGGAACGGGACGCCCCTGTGCGCTACGCACGCTTTCCGCTCTCTCTCCGAGGATGCCAAGAGCATACATGGTGGCACTTCTTTCTTCTTCAGACATCAGGTTCCAGACACTCGCAACTGTTTGCTGCTGCCGCGAATTAGCTTCCTGAAGCAGCTTTCTGCCACTCGGACTAACCTGCAGGCGAACAACGCGGCGGTCCGAGGCATCGTCCTGACGTACTACCAGTCCCCTCTTTACAAGGCGATCGGCAAGCTGTGTGACGGTCGACTGGCTGACACCGAGTCGTACGCTGAAATCTTTCATTGTTGCATCTGCCATGAAAAAGACAGACCAGAGCAGGCGCAACTGCGCAAGCGGGAGTGCATCGAGTTCGGGCAGCGGCGCCTCATCGAACATCACAGCACGCATCACGCGGAAGAGCGCGTGCATCATCGGCACATCGCTTTCATAAGGTGGTTCAGCAGACGTAGTCTGCCCCCGATCTTCATTGGACGGCATTGGCGGCGCATGAATCTGCGTCAAACTGCTTCGATTTTGCTGATTGTTTATCAATGTGTATAGTTTACATGACCGAAGTATATCTGTCAAGCGGTGCACATAAAATAAGTGACTGAGCGTAAAGTCATGGGTGACTGTAACTATGACGCTTCAACCTGGAATCCCTCAACCCCAGTCCCCTCTTCCCGAAGCGTCGGGAAGAGGGCAAGTAGATGCACCACCCTGAGCCCCGTCTACTGAAATGTCTCCGGGTCGAGTCGGTTGATTTTTACGAGCAGTCCATCCGGGGATTCGATCTGGAGCTGCGCCCCAAAAGCTTCGTCCGCTGCCCCTCGCGCTATTTTTACTCCAGATGCCTCCAGTCGTTTTTGAAGCGCATCGAGGGGCTCGTCAGACTCGAAGTTGAGCTCGACCTGTCCGTCGTGCTGTTCCGGGTTGGCGGGATGCGCAAGCAGACTGATCTCCGCGCCGCCGAGCGAAATTTGCGTCCAATCGCCGTCACGACTGCCGGTGATCAGATCGCCACCCAGAGCTTCATAAAACCTGATCGAGGCAGCCATGTCCTCAACGTGTACCATCGGCTGAAGTTTCAATGCTGGTTTCGATACTGTTTTCGTGTCGCTCATCTTCGGTTCCTTTCAAATAGTGAGTCAAAACTCTGGCAACAAGATCGGACAGTGACAACTGCTCGTCGATCGCCCGATGTTTCACGGCGGCAATCAATTCTGGCTCCAGGTAGATATTGAACTGTTGTTTGGGTTTATGGCTTGCTAACATGTTATTATGCTAGCATACTATTATTTGTTTGTCAAGCGACTTCAGAAAATATTGATGACAGCTGGGATTGGATTAGTGCTGAACGGAGGTACGTGCGTTTACGACAAGGTTTACGAAATTAAAAATTGCGAGATCAAAACTCGTCCGTATTGTCTGCGCCGGTTTTGTCGGTATCCGGAACAGCAGCGGGCACGAGAACCATTTTGGAGTGGGCGATGCTGATCGTCACCCGGTAATGTGAAAGAAAATCGGTGCCGAGGATACCGAGCGTTTTGTCGAACTCTGGAGGCGCATTTTTCAGCAGGTGAAGTACGGTGAAGTTCTTCTGCTCCGCTTTGCCCAACAGAAGAGCAGGCAGCTTCACCAGCTGTGCCTGCGCCTGTTTGCCGTCTTTGCCACGAACCGTAAGCGTCTTGAGTGGCGTCAGCTTCAGTCGATCTGCCGCAGTTGCGGGAATCAGGGTTCCTGGCGAAGCGGTGTCCACGAATGCGCTAAAGCTGCCGCCGCGTGGAATAGAGAGGCGAACGAAGAGCCTGCCATTCTTCTTCTCGAGCGGAATTGTGATCGCACCCTCCTCCTTCGGTAGCGGTGCATTGACGTTGGCGAAGCGAAGGAGGTGCTTCTCAAAATCGAAGGTCGTCTGAAAGGCGGTAAAGAAGGGAACTCCCAGCCAGAGAGCAGGCGTGTCCGGGCGACGCACTACCGTCAGAAGGCTGTAGACATCTGCGACGACGACGCGTGCCTCTTTGAGCTTCGCGAAATTGAACTGCAGTTCATTGACCTGCGCCTCGCTGGCGAGAGTTGTAGTGTCGAGCGTCAGCAGCGAGACCTGCGAAGTGAGATGTTTGAGCTTGAGGCGTTCGTCTCCGTCTGGCGTGACAGCGTTCTGGTTCAGGCCGGTGGCGAGTGCAATCGATTCGAGCGCGCCGCCATTAACGCGCCCTTCGACAATCGGAATTCCATTCCAGAGTCGAAAGTTGAGCTGGATCGGCAGCAAGGTGCCGCCCGGTATCGTGATGCCCGGAAAGGTCTGCGTGGTCTGCTGCGGTACCGGCGCCTTAGTGGGCTGGGGCGTCGTTGTTGGGGGGGCTTTGGGATCGGACTGTGCTGTTGCAGGAGGCTTGGTTACGGGCGCTGTATCCTGGGTTACATTCTTTATCGAAGCCTGAACTAGATTTTGAGGGCGTGTATCTGCCACACAGGGAATGCTGACAGCAAGGATTGCGGTCAACGTCCAGCGCGGAGACGAACGCAGCACGTGCGGCAGGCTGGACTTTCCTGCCAACGCCGCCTGCGCGAACGCCCGTCGTCTGGTCTGGCCGTTGCTCCATCCTATAGTCCGATTAGTTCTTCGCACTGAGAACTTCATTTTTGCTTGCCCGTGGGTTATCTGTTCAGCCTCACTAATCCCAGTCATTCTGAACCCATCTGTGGAAACCATACCGATAGAAACCATTCCAGCACATTTCATCTGGTGTTATCTGCCCATTGCTATCTGTGGCTCTGTTCGACGATATGCTTGATTGCCTCGAGCGCGAGCAGATACCCGAACGGACCGAGGCCGACGATCTGACCAGACACAACAGGCGCAACTACGGAGGTATGGCGAAACTCCTCACGCGCATGGATATTGCTGATATGCACCTCGATCGCAGGCATACGTACCGCCGTGATTGCATCCCGAATGGCGTAGCTGTAATGAGTATAAGCGGCGGGATTGATCACAATCCCGTCCGCCCAAGTCCGTGCGTCGTGAATCGCATCGATGATCTCGCCCTCGTGGTTGGACTGCAGGATACGCACCTCGATATCGAGTGACTGCGCCTTCAGTTTGATTTTACGGTTGATGTCGTCGTAGGCATCAAGTCCATAAAACTCCGGCTCGCGTACGCCGACAAGGTTGAGGTTCGGTCCATGAATCAGCGATACTTTCATCTCAGTTCCTTCAATCTCATATCCTTCTATCGGCGCTCAGTTAGTATCCGCTGAAACAGATGCGGTGGCGGGTGTCGGAAGCTCAGCAGGATCGACGCCTTCCGGGTGGGCGGACGGGTCAATAATCGTTGCGGAATCGATGAGCAGGTCGGGAATGCCGTCCGCGCTGATCGGATAGGAATAGCGACCGCAGTTGCATATCAGTGCGGAGGTGGGCGCGTCGAGGTGCAGTGACAGACGCTGCGGACAGGCGGGACAGGCAAGCAGCTCCAAAAACCAGGGATCGAGTGACTGCGGCTTGACGGTGTCTGCTGGCGAATTCGTTTCTTTCGTCATGCTTTTATACCAGTCGGTTCTGTGAGCGAGCGTGCGCGGTTCTGCAGATCCATCAGGGCAGTGTGCAGCCGCACGAAGCCTTCGAACAGGCTGCCATACGCGGAGAAATACTTGTGCACATCGCCATCGCTCAGGGCTTTGTCCGACAAATAATAGAGGTGATCGCTCGTCTGCATCATCCGCCATGCCTTCAGAAAGTCTGCGTTACCGGTGGCGCGGATCGGGGCTTCGAGGCGTTTGATCTCCTCGAAGGCGAACTGCTGCATCTCGCTGCCGAGCCATGCGGATGTGTCGCGCTCTTTATCCGCCCACGAGATCGTCGAAAAATCGTCGACCGAGATTTCGCCCTGTGTCGGCAGAGTTCGCACGACATGGGTCGGGGTCGAGAACGAGAGCTGCGGATGGCTTTTGACGGCGTCCGGAATCGCTTTCAGGAAGTCGAAGATGCCGGTGTCCGCCCAGATGTGTTCGCCTAGGGCTTCGTAGTCCATCGCGAGCGTGACGTTCATATCGGTGTTTTCGGCGAGCCAGGAAGCGAACGTCTCAGCGCGAAGGGGCCAGTGTTCCCAGGCGCGGTTCGGGAATCGATAGCCTATGTCATCGGAGAGCTGATAGTTGCGGAGCAGGACAGGCAGCCCGCAGGGGGCGCGATAGACGAAATCGGGGGATCGCCAGTTCGCCATCAGCCAGTCAACGCCTTCAGTGATGATGCCCTCGAAGCCGAGCTCCTGCACATAGGAAGCGACCGTGTTATTGAACAGGCATTCGGTGTTGCGGAAGACAGTCGGTCGCTGCCCGAAGAGGCGCTGAATCTCGTCGCGGTGGTAGCTTACCTGCTCTTTGAACTCGGTGCGGTCTCCGTGATAGAGGCTGCTGAGGGAGTGATAGTAGGTCTCGCCTGTGAACTCAGCACAGCCAGTATCGGCGACTTCGCGAAACAGGTCGAGCAGGCGTGGTTCGTAGCGCTGCGCCTGAAGCAGGAATGTGCCGGACAGCCCGAAGGAGACGCGGAACGGCTTTTCGGTGTCTTTGTGCTCGCGGAGCAGTTCGAGCAGCGTATTTGTCGCGGGGTAGTAGCATTTCTGCGCGACTTTGTGGAAGACCTCGCGATTGAGCGGTTCGTCGAAATAGTTGGCGAAAAACTGTTCCGGCTCGAGTGCGCCGCCGCTCTGCCGCTGTTCGTAGGGCAGGAGGCGCACGGGCTGGTGTGCAAAGAAGAAGAAGGTGACCAGTGTCAAGAGCGGGGGTTCCTTTCGCGCAGGGCACGATAATCGGACATCAGGCGGCACACGGCATTGAAACAGGGTCGAACGGCCTGCATTCGAGAAGCGTCTTTGTCAACCTATTTCCCTGCTCGACTCAGTTTCTCCTTCTCCTGCTAACGATCTGAATTTGCTGGACTACATCTTTTCGTCACCAGCGACGCCCTCACTCGCATTCATCTTCCAGCGTTTCCGGTTCATTGTTCAGCCTTCCCGATTGCGATACATCGCCGATTTGTTTGAGATCAGCTTGAGCAGCCCTGACTTATCCAGCAACTCTGTTTCGAGCTGCACTCGAAATTCCCGTCGTGCTTTTGAGCGTTTCTCGGATTGGAACGGTTCGAGCAGTTGCGAATAGCTACAGTACCCTCGGATCAAAACGCGGATGAGGGAGGACGCAACTACAGCGGCGATTTCATTACGGCGAGGTGGCTTCATAGTTCAGGATTTTTCTAAAAGCATCGACATAACCGTCCGCTTGTACATCGCGGCTCAGCAGCAAAATGCTTCCTGTGTGAGCGACGTTTATCGCGAGCCGATCTTCGTGGAGGCATTTCTGGTGACATTATGGACTGCGTTTACCATGACGCCGAGCGTGTCGTTCAGTTTTGCGTTCGTGTGACAGAAGATTTGACCACCTCGCCTAGCAGGATGTAGCGATTGCTGTCGAGTATCATCTTACTCGTGCAGGGAGTAACGAGCAGTACGAGAATCAGCAGGCAGCCAGTGCGCATTCTGTTCTTTGTGTTCATCGCGGAAGGGCTTGTTCGGGATCGGTGTCAACCCCGCTGGGAAATAGCTGGGAGACAGGAGACCGATCAGACGCTTCGCGTGGGTGCGTGACATCCAACGAAGCAGTCAGCGCATTATTTCCAGTGCCTTTACCGAGTCGCAATGTAAGAATCTTCTGTACGGCAGGATTACTGGTTGTTTCTGCCAGTGCGCGCAGCCTTTCGACACCGATGCGTCTATCCGCAGCCCGCAACAATTCGGTTAGGTTCCAACGATCATCAGGAAACGTCTTCTCCAGTAGTTGCTCACGCGGAGTGTCAATATACTCGCGTATTAGTCCGGAAATCTCGCTGATGTCCGTCGCGTACGGCCAGGGGTTTATGGCACCAGGAGCGAGTGATAGCAGGCTCACGAACTGACGGGGATAATCCCAGATGATCTCTTTGCTGAGCGTGATCCAGTAACGAGGTAGTCCAGTGCTTCCATACTGTGATTTCATGTCATACACAGCGCAGTGTATTTGTAATTTGACGGTGGGTGATACCATCTGCATCAAGGATTTTTGTAGTTTGCTCCAACGACGAGCCATTGTTCACTCCATTTACTACTGAAGAACGAGATACACATCTTCCATTTTACTTCAATCCAAAACACTACACCGATAATATCGATTCCTACAGAACGCTACTTGAGCGAAGTGGATACCTGTTTAACTTTTATTGGGAATAGTATCCTGTGGAGAGAGGATACGCGTCAAAGGCTGTTTGGCTCAACAACACTGATGTCAGGAAAGCGATGGAAGTGGCTGGCGTTGAAGGTGAGAAGATGGGTAATGTTGTGGGCACGATCACGGCGACAAGGCGCGCATCGTAGACCTGGCGCCCACGCACCTCGATCGTTTCCATCAGGAAGCGCCAGTGGGCATAAATCTCGGGAACTTCAGGCAGCATCGGGAAGAGAATCTCTATATCCATAGCCCGCTCGTTGGCCTGGGCAGGGGTCAAGCCAAGACCATTTGCTTCGATAGGACGAGTGGCGAGAGCCTGAAACTCGACGAAGTTCTGTGCGGTGACGTACACTGTTTCCCCTTGCAGAAGAAGCGTATCAAGCGCATTCTTGACGACGCTATACAAAGGATCAGAAAGCAACACACGCCGGGACGCGACATTGGTATCGGCAAGATAAGCCATGAGTTAGGGGCGTTCTCCGTCTTCGGCATACAGGCTTTCTCGGTCGAACGCTTCCGGCGGCAGAACTGGTAAATGCCTGTTCTTTTCCGCCGCTGCGTCCAGTGCCTTAATGCGCTCTTCGGGAGTAAGATCGGCACGATAGCGACTTGGAAGGGACCCTTCCTGCGTGGGAACGATCAGTGTCAGTTTGGGATAGCCTTGCAACTCGTGGGCATGTGTGGAAAGCTCTGCCCAGGTGCCTTCATATACTTTTGGTTGTGCCATCTTATTTCCATTCTCCCGTTGCATACTTGACCTATTATAACACAAGACCTCAGGCGAGAGGAAATAGTTTTTCGAGTCCATTCCCATCTACAATGTGCCATCCAGGTACGGTCAAGTCCAGAATGTTGGTGTAAAATCTCTCGCTGGTTACCCGACTGTTAAGCAGCCTTTTGTTCGGCAGAGGAAGGGATATGGAGTTCCTTCCACGCCCAGTATTCGGTCATGTCCAAGTAGCGATGGCCCGTCGAAA
>JBBQPY010000125.1:0-15828 GCA_038216735.1 Chthonomonadales bacterium | reverse complement strand
TCTCTCCGCAACTCCTCGACAGTCTGACATACATCACGGCTGGCGTTCCTTTACTGCTTCCAGACAATATTCTTTATGCGCCCGACCTTTCCGCTCTGGCATGGCATCGCAACAGTAAGTACTTGCGATAGCGCTGGATATCGCCTAATGAAGGAGGGCATACAAATGTCAGTCGAGAATTCTGAAGATAAACGTATGGCATCACCGGGGACGGTTGAGGCACGTTCGCTGAGTACGCTGTTGATGGGAAACGGTGAAGGTGAGCCGCTGGACGTGATCGCGAACCAGATTCTGATGCACTATGTCGGCATCGGCTGGATAAGCCTGCGCGCTGCGACGGAGGAAGACTACCGCCGCTTTCCCACCGTGGTATGGGAAGACAGTCACCGCAAATAGAGAAAATACTCCGCATAACGAGGGGTTGTCATGCAACGAAGCGGGCACACTCGGCGCAGACGTAGTCCAATGCGCCGAGCAGATCGGGAAGGGAATCTACCGTATAGAGACCCGTCTCATAGATCTCGCCCGCCAACGCCAGTTTGTAAAACTGCCAGACCTGACCGTTGCTCACGATGCCGAACACATCCGTCGCCGCACCCTCCTGGCGATTGTTCCACTGACAGGCGTGCATTTCCGCAACGCACTGCACCCGACCCTGCTCGAAATCGTCGCGCTTAGCCTCCGTGACACACAGTAACGGAGTCGCCATATACGCCCGCTTCGGTGCGATCAGGTAGTCCGCCACACCAACCAATGTATCGCTCTCCAGCAGCGCGGCTTTCCATATCTTCAGCGGTGGATGGTTCGGCACGATCTCGACGAACAGCGCATCGATCAGCAGAAGCTTCGCGGCTTCCGAGTTCGTCAGATCGAAGACGCGCAGTCGGGAAAAAGTCTCCCGCAAATAGTCGCTCGGCGGACGAGGTGGCGCCGTAATCTGCCAGGGCACGAAATTCTGCTGCTGCAGGAGCAGCATTACGTCTTTGAGCGTCAAGTCCGCAAAGTTGCGTTTCATGAACATCCGCCTCGTCCCGACTTGCCCAGTTTGCCTATACCCCAGTGTACCGAAATCCAGACGAATGCAGCACGAATCTTTGGGTTGCCTGCCGCTATCGGGCAGGTATCACGGCATTGCGCGCTACCAGCCCAATGTGCCCGCCTCGCCCTTGAACGGCCCGACGATCTCTTTCGTGATCCAGCCGCCATAAAAGTCGCCCGCCTGCGCAATGACCGTCTCGCCATCGACAAGGCAGGTGTCCATTTTGCTCGGATAGAACGCGACATAGTCACGAATGCCCGCGAACGTGGGCGTCGGACTGCTATAGAACCAGCCCGCATTCTCGACACGTTTGTCCCCGACCGTCAACGTATAGTAGCCCGCCTGACCCTTGAACTCGCAATACGAAGACTGGCGCGTCGGCGTCAGAAACTCGGTACGGATGTCCTCGAGCGGAATGTAGTAGACAGGTGGATGGCTCGTCTCCAGCACCCGTTTGGCGCGGTGCGTGTCGGCGATCGTCACGCCGTTGAACACGACCTGTATATGCTTCGTCGAATCCTCGAGGCGCGGCGGGCGTGGATAATCCCACACCGACTCCTGCCCCGGCTGTGGCTCGATACGCGCGCGTCCCATATTTCTTACTCCTCAACCGTTTCCCAGTGGTCTGCATCGGTCTTGAATTCGTATTTGGCTTGCTCTTTCGCCTGATCGAGTGTTTCGAACCATGAATCCGATGAGCATACGCCATTGTCATCGTCATTAAATCTGAACAAGTAATAGCCGATACTACCCTCTTCGATCTGGACGTAATCAGGATCGCCAATCTTTATTTTTTCTACCAGTTTCCCATCCTTTACGATTCCCACAAAGTGTTGGGTATTTCCCGTGACGCGTTGGCCCCTGGCTTTCAGCATTAATTCCCCTCAAGTTAAGCAGTCGATAGCTTGCAGCACATTTTCTCTGCTTTTTAGGAGCAACGCCAGGGACTCTCACAGATTCTCGATGAAAAAGTCCGTGATCGTCGTGAAGACGTGGCTCGAGACGCCTTCGATACCGTGGTGCTTGCCCGGATACGCCATCATCCGAAACGGCAAATTGTTCTTTTGGAACGCCTCAATCAGACGCGCCGTGTTCTGAAAATGAACATTATCGTCGGCGATGCCGTGCATGATCAGGAACTTCCCCTTCAGCTTGTCGGCATAGGTGATCGGCGATGACTCCGCATAGCCTTTAGGATTGTCTGCCGGACGACGCATATACCGCTCCGTGTAGATGCTGTCGTAGAGCGCCCAGTGCGTGACCGGCGCAACCGCAACCGCCGTCTTGAACACATCTGCGCCCCGCGTAATGCACAAACAAGCCATATACCCGCCGTAGCTCCAGCCCCAGATACCGATCCGCTTCGCATCGACATAGGGCAGCCCGCCGAGCCATTTCGCGCCCGAAATCTGGTCGTCCACCTCGTAATGCCCCAGGTTCAGATACGTCACCTTCAGGAAATCGCGCCCGCGCAGCCCCGAACCACGCCCTTCGACCATCGCGAAAATATAGCCCTTTTGCGCCAGCATCTGCTCCAGACCACCGCCGTTGCCGAAGTGATCCTGCACTGTTTGCGAGCCTGGCCCGCCATAAGTGTACATCAGCACCGGATACTTTTTTTTGGGATCGAAATCTTTCGGCTTGAGCAGCGCGGCGTTCAGTGTCACGCCGTCCGGTGTCGTAAATGTCGTAAACTCCCATTCGCTGAGCGCGTGCCCGCCGAGCTTCGGCATCGGATTCGCCTTGACGCTCGCGACATGCTGCCCGCTTGCGCGATAGAGCTGCGTGTGCGGCGCCGTTCCGCGATTCGAATGCGTGTCGAGATAGTGCTGACCGTCCGGCGCGAAGAGCGGCTCATGCGTTCCCACGGCGTCCGTCAGCCGGATAATATCGCCGCCGCCGTCGAGCAGCACACTGAACAACTGCCGCTCCAGCGGTGAGGGATTCGCCGCAGTGAAATAAGCCAGGCGGTGCGTCGCATCGACCCCGACCAGCGCGTCCACGTCCCACTTCCCCTTCGTCAACTGGCGCAGCATTTTGCCCGACAGATCGTACAGATAGAGGTGGTTGTAGCCATCGCGGTCGGAATGCCATACGAACTGATCCGTCCCTTTGAGGAACGTTGTATTCCCTCGCGCATCGACCCAGGCTTTGTCTTCCTCCGTCAGGATGACCTTGTGCGCCCCTGTCGCAGGATCGACCTTCAGGACGTCGAGTCTGTTCTGGAGACGCGGCATGCGGTGCAGCAGCAGGTCGCCCTGCGGCGACCATTCCAGCCGTGAGATATAGATGTCCGTATCGTTGCCGATGTCGGCGAACTGCGTGTGCGGCACAGCAGAGTGCGAGACGTTCTTATTATCTGCCGAATTATTAACCAAATTAGTATCGACTGCGGCGGGCGGCAGCGCGACGAGCCCAATTTTGACGAGAGGATTCGGATCGCCGGGTTTCGGGTAACGCGTCTCGACTGGCTTCATGTGGAGTTCGTCGTAGTTGGGCAGATCGATACGCGGCACCTGATTTTCATCGATCTGAAAGTAGGCTATGCGCTTACTGTCCGGCGAGAAAGCGAAGCCGTCGACGAGGTCGAGCTCCTCCTGATATACCCAGCCGAAACGCCCGTTGTAAACATTGGGGCGCGCTGTATCCGTCAGGCGTACCGCTTTGCCCGTTGCCAGCTCGAGCGCGTAAATGTCATCTTTGTGGACATAGCCCAGCCATTTGCCGTTCGGCGACCATTTGCTGTTGCGAAACTCGCTGTCGGCATGAATAACCCGTTTCAATTTCCGGCTCGCCAGCGTATACACATAGAGCGCATTGTCCCCGCTCGAGGCACGGTTGCGCGGAATGCGTGCGAAGAGCACCCGCATTTCGTCCGGCGACCATTGATAGCCGCGTATCGGCAGATAGTCCTGCTTCACGTTCGGGTCGGGCGCGTCCTCGTTCTCGTTTTCATCGTTGACGCCTGCCTCACCGGGCTTCGTCTGGTCGCTTTTCGGCAGTCGGAGCGCTTTGATATCGATTGCTGGAGTGCGCGTATTGGTGCGAATGTCGTAGAACCAGAGCGTCGTGTCGGTCGTGCCGGGTGCGCTGTCCAGGTAGCTGATGCGCTGCCCATCCTGCATCCAGTGCGGTGCGTTTAGCCGCTCGACATCGAAAATCTTGTCGCGGTAGATCGCCTCGATCGTCAGGCGTTTCGGTTCGGGCACAGCGATCAGCGCCTCGACAAGGGTCGTTATTATCATTTCTGTCATAGTATTCGTCGGCGCGCTTTCTTCAATTTGCGTTTTCTCACCGTTGCGCCCTCACACCGACCCCATTTTCCAAGGCTTCGGGAGAGGGAAAAGCGTCGGCTCCCTTTGTCAGGTGGAGAAGCGGCAGTCGGCGGAGGTTTCACTGTTTGCGGTCTATTCGTCTGCGACGCCCGCACCTCCTCCTACGATTGGAGGAGGCCAAATACCTCGCTTGAAATGCGCCTCGGAATCAGGTAGCATAAACATAAGTATACTGCCCTGTATTCTGCGGGAAATAATATGGAAATCGGGGCGCGACATCGTATTTCGAAACGGCAACAGTCCTCAACAAAGGTCGTAAACATAGCTATGGAACAACTCGGCGAAAGCCTGATGCAATTGATTACCGAGACCGCGACGAATATGCCCGCCGATGTGCGGCGCACGCTCAAGAAAGCCGGACGCAACGAAGATGTGAAGACTCGCTCCGGACAGGCGCTCCAGATCATCGACCTGAATATCGATATGGCGAAGGACAACGTCTCGCCGATCTGCCAGGACACCGGCATGCCGACTTTTCAGGTGCATACTCCCGTCGGCGTGAACCAGATCGTGATCAAAAGGGCCATCTACGAAGCCGTAGAAGAGGCGACACGGCGCGGCAAACTGCGCCCAAACTCCGTCGACAGTCTCACGGGGAAGAACTCCGGGCTGAACCTCGGTCCCGGTACGCCCGTGATCCACTTCGAGCAGTGGGAGCGTGACGACATCGAAGTTTTGCTGCTGCTTAAAGGCGGCGGCTGCGAAAACAAGAACATTCAGTACTCGCTTCCCGACGATCTGCCGCATGTCGGCAAAGTCGGTCGTGACATCGAAGGCGTCTACAAGTGCATCCTGCATGCGATCTGGCAGGCGCAGGGTCAGGGCTGCAGCGCGGGGTTTCTCGGGGTCTGCGTCGGAGGCGACCGCACGAGCGGATATGCAAACGCCAAGGAGCAGCTCTTCCGCGATACCGAAGACACCAACCCGAATCCTATTCTCGCCGAACTGGAAAAGCGCGTGATGGACCACGCGAACAGCCTCGGCATCGGCACGATGGGCTTTGGCGGCGGCGTCACTGTTTTGGGCTGCAAGATCGGCGCTCTGAACAGGCTTCCTGCCTCATTCTTCGTCTCGGTCGCCTACAACTGCTGGGCATATCGAAGGCTCGGGGTACATCTCGATTCTACCACCGGCGCGATCTCGCAATGGCTGTTTCGCGATGCCGACCCCGAAAAAATGGCGCAGGACGCCGGTATCCCAACGACCGGTCGCGAGATTCATCTGACGACGCCACTCTCCGAAGCGGACGTTCGCCAGCTCAAAGTCGGCGATGTCGTACTGCTCAGCGGACCGCTATTCACCGGACGGGACGCGCTCCACAAATATCTTTCGACTCACGACTCGCCAGTCGATCTGCACGGGCAGGTACTCTATCACTGCGGTCCCGTAATGATGAAAGACGAAAGTGGCGGTTGGCGCGTGACGGCGGCGGGACCGACGACCAGCATCCGCGAAGAGCCGTATCAGGCGGACATACTCCGCAAGTTCGGCGTTCGCGCCGTTATCGGCAAGGGCGGCATGGGCAGTAAAACACTCGCAGGCTTGCGGGAAGTCGGCGCGGTCTATCTGAATGCAATCGGCGGCGCGGCGCAGTTCTATGCTAAGGCGATTACCGGCGTCACGGGCGTGGATTTCCTCGATGAATTCGGCGTCCCGGAAGCGATGTGGCACCTCACGGTCAAGGATTTCGTCGCCGTCGTCACGATGGACAGCAACGGCAACAGCCTGCACGCCGACATCGAAAAAGAGAGTGGCGACAGGTTGGAGTTGCTGCTGAGATAAGACTGCTCACCGGTTGAGTTATATGAACGTACGGGTGCACAACGGACTGAAGTCCATTGTTACGGGCACTTCGTGCCGAGCGTCCTTCGGACGGGATGCTTTCGTCACGAGGCATCCCGTCCGAAGGATGGCTGGCGGAACGCCACCGAGTCAGGAGTTTTCAACTCCTGGCAATCCGCTCTCCTGCAAACATGGAATCGTTCATCAAGCTGTTGAGGACTCTCTATTATGAAACGCTCTGAAATTAATCATTTACTGCGTGACAATCTGGCTTTCCTGGATACGATGCGCTTTCTGCTGCCGCCTTTCAGCCTCTGGTCCCCGTTGGAATGGCAGAGCAAAGGGACGGAAAGCCGCGAGATCGTCGAGCAGCAGCTCGGCTGGGACGTCACCGACTTCGGCGGCGGCGATTTCGACCGGCTCGGGCTGTTTCTTTTCACGATGCGCAACGGCTCACCCTCAGGCACGACTGGCGATCCCGCAGGCAAAACATACGCAGAGAAAATCATGGTGGTCCAGGAAAATCAGGTCACGCCTACCCACTTCCACTACCACAAAATGGAAGATATCATCAATCGTGGGGGCGGTACACTCGTCGTAGAACTCTGGAACAGCCTGAACGACACAGAGTTGGCAGACTCGCCTGTCACCGTCAGCAAAGATGGAGTACAGACGACACTTCCGGCGGGCGGAAAATTGCGGTTGCGTCCCGGCGAGTCGGTCTGCCTTCCTCCGCGATTGTGGCACAGCTTCTACGGTCTCGAAGGCGCAGGAACGGTTCTGGTCGGCGAGGTGAGTCGAGTGAACGACGACCACTCCGACAACTGCTTCCTCGTGCCAGCCGGACGCTTTCCCGAAATCGAAGAAGACGAAGAGCCGCTGAACCTGCTGTGCGGCGACTACGCCCGATACTACTCGCCTATATAAAATGCATAGTGAAGTACAAATTTGCCTCAACGAATGCATGTACGAAAGCTCCTTTTCAGTCGTAATACAGAGAATAGCTTTGCCGGCTTATCGGAGCATTGCTTGCTGCATCGTAACTGTTCATACCGACTCGAATCGCGGCATTTCTCCCCCTCTCCCTAACGAAGAATGAGTGGTAGGGGGTCGGGGGGTGAGGGCTGAATAGTTCCGTCTCGTCCAGGTCGAGCTGAAGCAGCCAACAAGTTTTACCGAAGGGATACAAATCAATCGACGCAGTAATTCTCTTTTCGCATGGGTCGCTGCTGTGCGGATCAGGCGGGGCACTGAATCTGCATGCGCAACGATTGCGAGAGCGAGGTTTGGCTCCGATCGTGGAGGTCGGTTACCTGAACTACAGTGAGCCGCCTTTCGCCGAAACCGTTGCAAACGTCGTCGCGCAGGGCGCGACCCGCATCTTCGTTACGC
Organism: Chthonomonadales bacterium; assembly: GCA_038216735.1. GTDB lineage: Bacteria > Armatimonadota > Chthonomonadetes > Chthonomonadales > Chthonomonadaceae > JBBQPY01. The sequence continues at coordinate 8,280 of JBBQPY010000125.1, read as the reverse complement.
CCTATTTTCTGATCCCCGGCAAGTTCGTCAAAGTGGATTTGCCTCGCGCGATCGACGCTGCGCAGAGCGCCCATCCAGACGTCACATTCATCTTGGCCGAACCGATCGGCTACGATGAACTGCTTGCGGACGCCCTGCTGAAGAGCGCAGCCTCGGCACTACCGCATACCGAATGGCGCAGCGATCTCGTGCAGGCGGCGCAATCCTGCCGCGCCAATCCTGAGTGCCCGCTCTATGGCACGCCCGCCTGCCCGCGACAGCCTTTCCCACTTCTAACTATACAAACTACAGGAGAAGCCTGACTCCGATGAGCGTTACAACCAATAGTGCCATAACCAATCCAGTGTCGAATGACGAACAAGATAGTATAATACTGAACAGAGCCGCCGATGCCAGTCCAAAATCTGCGCTGCTCATCATGGTGCATGGCACGCCGCGTCCGGTCGCCAACGAAGAGATGTTTCGTGTGGTCCAGGTCGTAAAGGCGCGCGGCGTCTACCCAATTGTCGAGGTGGGGTTTATGGAGTGCAATGCGCCCTCGATACCGGAATCGATAGAAGCGTGTATCGCGCAGGGCGCGACAAAAGTGACCGCTGTACCCTACTTTCTGCACACCGGAACCCACGTGGCCGACGACTTGCCGACTTTAATCGAAGCGGCGCAGGAACAGTATCCGGAGGTCGAGTTCGCGATGGGCGGCTATCTGGGGAGATCAGAGCTTCTGACGGACATTCTGGAGGCACGTACCCGCGCTGTAGTCGGGGTATGATCGATCTGAGCATCGACGAGACAGGCAGTCAAAAAAACGGATCAACAGATCGACCATGACCGGCTGTTCAAAGAGCTGCTTATGACCTTTTTACCGATTTCACCGACTTCGTTGCGCTGTTCCTGCTGGAAATGGATGCCAATCTCAACGAGGGCCCGATAAAAATCGGCTGCGAAGAAGGCAGAGAAAATGGCTGTGAAGAAGGACAGCAGACGGGGCACGCGAACACACTGCTGCGCCAACTGCATCGTCGGTTCAGAGCGGTCTCGGACGAAGTAGAGAAGCAGGTTCGGGCACTGCCACAGGAGCGCCTCGACCTGCTCTCTGACGCTATATTCGACTTTACCAGCCTGTCTGAAGCGGAAACCTGGATTTCCGATCGAAACTGAGTACACATTTAAATTATGACAATTGATTCAAGAATAATTCGCACGGATACTCTTCACCGCGCAGCCTCACAACACTATACTGCGCGACAGACGGCTTCCGACCGACTGTCCTTCGCCCATGCCAGTCGTCGAATAGCAGTGTGCCTCCTACTGGCAATGGTCGTTTGCCTGCCTGCCAGTGCGCAACGGCGCGGCGGCGAATTGCTGGGCAATGGCGTGTTCGAGGGCGGCAGCGGCGGTGACGGACGCGGGGGCGGTGTCCCGGAATGGGCGCCTTTCGAGGCGGGCTATGCTGTCGATCGCCAGAACCATCACGGCGGCGACCAGTCCATTCGCTGTGACAGCCTGAATCCGAACAGCAAGCGCGGCGCACAGATTACCGTCGAACTCAATCAGAAGCGCCCGATACCGGTGAGCGTCTCGGGCTGGAGCAAGGCGGATCAGGTCGAAGGCGTAAACAGGAGCGACTACGCGCTCTACATCGACGCGCACTATATGGACGGCACGCCGCTCTGGGGACTCGCGGCTCCGTTCTCGGGCGGAACACACGACTGGCAGCGCAGACAACTGCTCGTGACGCCGACGAAACCGCTCAAATCGATCACAATCACAGCCCTGTTTCGCAACCATACGGGCACGGTATGGTTCGATGATTTTTCCGCGCATGAAGTCGCTGGAACTGGCAATTTCGACGGGCAGACCCTTGCCGCTCCCGCCTTCGGCGCCGCTGTCGCACCTATGGTTCGTGTCGGCGCCAGTGACGGTCTTGCGCTCGATCTCGATCACAGCGGGCATATCGCGGGCGTAGACCTCGGCGGGCGAAAAGTCAACAGCGCAGTGGGCGGATTTTATCTGCGTGACGTTGCTGCCGACGGACCGCTCGTTCCGGTGCGCGGCACAACGACGGCGCGCAAAGCGGGTGGCTACAACATCGGTGCGGCAGTCGGTGCGATGCGAGTCTCGTTTAATACACGTATCCAGACCGAGGGCGACGCAATCGCAATAGACGGAGAAATGACCGACCTCACGAAGACAGACCGCGCTGTCTCCGTTTATCTCGCCTTGCCGGTCGACGCACTGGGGTGGCAGTGGGGACAGGACATCCGGCACATTCAGACGATCCAGAGCGGCGAAGAGCTCACCAATCAGACGCGTATCGGGGTGGGCGCGACCGGTGGACTATCGCTCTATCCCTACGCCTGCGTCGCCAACGCACAGGGCGGGTTAGGCATCGCAAGCCAGATGGACTGGCCGAGCGTCTACCGAATATTTTATAACAGCACAACGCGTCAGTTGGTCATCGGCTGGGACTTTGCCCTGACCGCAAAGACAGCCGCCTGGCCCTCCCATAACGCTCGCTTCCGATGTCGGCTTTTCCACCTGCCCGCCGGTCCGCCCGACTGGTGCTTTCGCGCCGCCACACAGCGGTTCTATCAGCTGAACGCCCGCAGTTTCGCGCGCCGCGCAAAACAAGATGGTATCTGGATGCCCTTCACCGATCCCTCGAAAATCAAGAACGTGGGCGACTTCGGCATTGCCTACCATGAAGGCGACAACAGCATCAAGTCCGATGACGCGCTCGGAATCCTCAGCTTTCGCTACACCGAGCCGCAAACCTACTGGCTGCCGATGCCTCCCGATATGCCTCGCACCTACGAAAACGCCCTCGCGCTGATCAAAAAAGATGCTGCCGGAACCGATCCCGAAAAGCGAGACATGGCACGGGCGACACTCAACAGCGGCACCTGGGACGAAAACGGCAAATTCAATCTCGATTTTCGGAATGAGCCCTGGACCAATGGCGCGGTCTTCATGCTCAACCCGAACCCGGAGCTTCCTGCCACAACTGAAAAGCCGACCAAAGCCTCCGTCTCCTACACAGTCGCCAAGGCGATGGCGATGTACGGCGCTGCGGCACGCGCGAAACGCGGAGAACAGGACGGCGAGTATCTAGACTCGCTCGAATCGTGGTCCGACACGCAAGACTATCGGCCTTCGCACCTGCAAGCCTCCCCGTATCCCATCCCTTTCGATACCAATTCTCGCCGCCCTGTCCTTCCGCAGTGGTACTCGACACACACGTTCACGCGCTACCTCTCCGACGACCTTCACAACCGCAATAAGCTGCTGATGGCGAACGCAGCTCCGATTCAATTCTCGATTTTCGCGCCGCTTCTCGATGTCATGGGCATCGAGGTGGACTGGCTCGACGACAAAGGAAATTGGGAGCCGGATAGCGATGAGGTATTCAATCTGCGCCGCACACTGAGCGCGCAGAAGCCCTATCTGCTGCTGATGAACACAAACTACGCTAAGTTCACGTCGCCGATGGTCGAGAAATATATGCAGCGGAGCCTGTTCTATGGCGTTTTCCCGAGTATGTTCAGCGCGGATGCCGCTACCAATCCGTACTGGGAGACGCCCAAATGGGTCGAGCGTGACCGTCCGCTCTTTGTAAAATACATCCCGATCCTCAAGCGTATCTCGGCGGCAGGATGGGAGCCGATTCCATATGTCCGCAGTTCTGTGCCGCAGGTCTATGTCGAGCGATATGGGAGCCGCCTGTTTACGGTGTTCAATGACGATCGACAGCGATCCCGTGACGCAGCGCTAACGATCGATCTACGTGCCGTTCATCTGCCAGTCGTCTCACGTATCACCAACCTCGTTACCGGAGCCAGTGTCCCTTTCACGCTGCATGGCGGCGATTGCGTGCTCACACTCCACCTCGATACCGAAATAGTCGCCGTGCTCGAACTGAAGTAGGCTGCCTGAAGCAGATCCCATACTACTGTGGCATTGCTCCCGAAGGCAGCATCGTATTCTCTTCCCCTCCTTGCGAAGGAGGGGTTCGAGCATAGTGCATCGCTTCTCCTCAGCCCGTGCACGCAGGGAACAATCCAGCGACTTCCCCGGTTATCCTTCCTTTTGTATCCTTTCGAAAAATGACACCTTCCCCGAAATAACTTCCAGTTTGCCTGCACCATTTACCGATACATACACTAAGGGTCTGTAAACGCATAGTTTCCCGAGCAATTGTCGAGGCGCTAATTGCGATACCTTCTGCAGCCACGAAATCAAGAAATGCTCGACCCGCCGCCTTCAGACAATTGCTCACAACCCCGCGCGGGATCATACCGTCTGAGCAGAGAAGCATCGCGCTGATCGGCCATCACACTGCCTGGACGACAATCGAATTCCGTTTTCGATGCGATCAATTTCATTACGGGATCAATTTTCGGGATCAATTATAAGGATCAATGCCAATGCGAACACGCTCCTTCCCCAGCATCAACAGGACAATGAACTGGAATCGTGACCGAGTACGCACTGCGTGCACAGGTCTCGGACTGCTCGCAATTGCGGGCCTTGCGCCGATGGCTTCTGCGCAAAGCACCCTCACCCTCGGCGGCATCGTGCGCGACTTCCATAGCTATTCCTCCTTCGCAGGCTACAATCCGGACTTTGAAAACAGGCTTGGGAACGATCATGGCATCGTCGAAAAAACGCTCGGCAGTAATGGCGTTCCAGTCTACGATTTAGCGGCGCACCCTGCTGGAACCACGACGACTCATGTCGCAGGCAGCATTCCCTACTTCGACCAGTGGTATAAAGATACAGCGGGCGCCAATGAGAGCGCGCACTATGACATCTCACTCGCCCGCGTCGGGCTGACGGACCTCTATTCCTACTCCAACACCAGTTTTTTCCCGATCGACAATCAGCTTTTCGGCAATGAAGGCAACAATCACAATTTCAGTTTTACCTACCAACTACATTCCGCATTCGGCTACAAGGGCGGCGAGACCTTCAATTTCACCGGCGATGACGACGTCTTCGTTTTCCTGAACAAGAAACTCGCGATCGATCTGGGCGGAGTACATGGCGCGGAGAGCGCGACCGTCAATCTGGATTCGGTGGCTACTTCGCTGGGGATGCGTGTCGGACACAACTACGATTTCGACCTGTTCTTTGCCGAGCGACACACATCGGCTTCCGACTTCGCGATCACGACCTCGCTCGGGCTGCGAAGAAGTGACGTGCCCGAAGCAGGCAGAGTCGCATTGCTCGCAGCGTTCGGCGTAAGCGGAGGCTTCGTAATGCTGCGGCATCTGCGCCGTAAATAGGCGGACTGCGTTAGCTCCTAATCCATAGAGAACCAATACAGCCTAATCCCCGGCGTACTTCATGCCGAAGTACGCCGGGGATTTTGTCCACTCTGCGCTGTGTCGAATTAACCTGCACCCCGTGGCGGATTACCAGGGCTGTGGATTCGTGGATGCCTCCTGCATCATCTGCTTGATCACTTTTTGCTGCATATCGATCGGAAAGTCGTGCGCCCTGCACGCCTCCGGGCTGTCATATTTAAGCGATACTTTGTACACTATAATAAACGACTTCGTGAATCTGCCAGACGTCGAGATGATCTGTCTGGAGTCGTCGGAGGGACTCTTCGAGCATATCCATCGCGACTTTCGCATCGCGTCCGTGCGTACAGACTTTCGTCATCAGCACGACTTTGTCGCGCCGACCGCCTGCCAGCGCTTTGCCCATACGCTCTTCGCTGACGCCCTTATTGTATTCCCAGGCGTTGTCGAAAAAGTTGACACCGGCGTCCATCGCTTCATGCACGATACGGATGCCTTCGTCCTCAGTCCGTGCTACGCCGATGTGGTAGCCGCCGACTCCCAGTACGGAGACTTCCAGCCCGGTTTTGCCGAACTTCTTGCGGGGAATACCGCTGCTGTTGGGAATCACTGTCGTCGGCTGGATCGGACTCAGACCGAATGTCGGTTGCTGCGCCTCTGCTGCTCCCGGCACTTCGACGCCCAGCGCCACTCCCGCGCTTATCATACCGATCCCACGCAGAAAGTCGCGCCGGCTTCCCTGGGAGCATGTAGGGGATTGTGCTGTATTCTCATTCGCATCTGCAGTCTCGTCTCTATTGTCCTGTGGGGTTTCTCGTGCAATTTGTGGGTCATTCATCATCTCAATTGCTCCGCATGTCGATTCTGCATCTTCTGGTCTGAACCTTCCTGAGTTCTCTTTCAACGTAACTATTCACCCTGCCTTCAGTTTCGCACTAATAGGAAGAAGATCCGCATTCACTCCCCTTCGCGAAGCTTCGGGAGAGGGGGGTTGGGGGTGAGGGGGAATAGTTACCTTTCAACATCCATTTCCTGATTCGTATCACTGGCTCTTATCGATGAATCTGTCGCACTGATCCTGCCATAACAGCGTTCTGCCTTTACCAGCTCACGCAGAATGTCTGCCTGTTTCGAGCAGATAATGCTGGTTCAGGGGCGGCTTCGATAGCCGCCCCTGAAGGAAATGTATCCGAACTTATATTCGATCATGACGTCGAACAATCTATGCAACAGACATCCCGCTACTCTCCATTTGTACTGTTTCGCGGGTGGGCGCCAGTTGCGTCGACAGTCCGCACGAATTCACTCCAAACGGCATTACTGAAGCGGATAGTCCTGCACCAGCGCGAGTTTCAACGGTGAGTTGAAGGTCGCGTTCCCAGAACCGTAGGCAATCAGCGTATAGGCGAAACCGGGCTGGAAATTGACATTGCTCACACTCAGCAGGGAGTTGCCCGCCGTATCGCGCACCGAGAGCGTGTACGGATTTCCCGTCGGAATCAACGAGTAGCCTTTGCCGCCGGAACCGCCTGCCGACGCCTGACCATAAACAACACCGTTCAGTCCGCCGATCTGCGCCGAACCGCTAGTATCGTTGTAGATGCTGATCGGAGTAGATAAACCGGGAGCCGCGTTCACGACGCGAACGGCGGCAAACTGCAGAGCATTGCCGGCGCTGTCGCGTATCAACGTGGACGGAACCGAGGTAGGAATGCGCAGCGTCTGTGGGGCGAGCAATGGATCAGTTTGCCCGACGATACCGGTCAGGATCAGCAGATAACCGTCCGTTGTAATCGCATTGTTGTTAGGCTTATAGTCGAATGGGTTGGTAACGAGCGTCTGAGGACTGTTTGAGTTGACCACATATACGATCGTATTCACGCCGTCTCCCGCAACGACTTTCGAGTTTGCGGAAACGTTGCCATAGGTGACAGGCTGTGCATTGACGGGTGCGGTCCCGATCGTGCGGAGTGCAACGTTGATGCCGTTGTTCGCATTCGAATTGATCAGACCATCGAATACACGTACGTTACTGAAGGTATTTCCGCCATTTCCATTGCCGCAGCCGAGAAGTGCGACCGAAAATATCCCGGACACAGCGCACACTACTGTCGCAATAGCAGCGCGGCGTGACTTGCGAAAGTTCATTTTACTCGTCTCCTTTGTCAAAAAAAGTATTTGTAAGGTAGTCTCAAAAAGTGGCAAAAGAGCCTGAGAATCGACTGATTTTGCCTGATATCGGACACTGCCTGAGATCGTCATCGAGACGGCAGCGAACGACTCCTTCTGGCGGCTATAGTGGTTCGCGACTGGTGCCCAAGCCCGTCAGTGTACGTCAGCACTGAAATGTCTATCAGGGCGCAATCGCACAAGCCCAGATGCAGGAACATATTGAGCTAGCCCCGCAGTCTAAATTTTGCCTGCGAAACGCATTTTCGACTGACTATTATGCTGGCAGCTTTTATTCCTGCAGGAGATTGGGTGTTGAATGCGAAAGTGCCTGCAGTAAGTCGGAATCGAACCAATGACACCGACAGCGAGACGCATACGTAATGTATAATGTTCCTGATAGTTGTGTATGCAAGGACAGGCAGCGGGTTTGACAGTCGCTGGCTCGATACTTCGTTTACGGTATTTCTGTTTTGTGTTCAGGAGAAAAACAATGATCTGGCTTCTAGTCGCGATTGGCGGGGGAGTGGGTTCTTACTGGCTGTCCAATAAGTCGAAAGGGCGCAATGCACAGAAAGCGTTCAAATACGCGGCGTGGGGATTTTTCCTGCTCATTTTGCCCCTGATCAATTTCGGGTTTCTGCTTCCGTTTCCGCTATTCTTTCTGAATCTGTGGATCGTGAAGATCATTCCGTCGATTCTGTTGTTTCTTGCGGCTGGCAACAGCATACTCAAAGAGATGCGCTCCCAGCAGCAGGGCGAATATACGGAGGCGGCGCGACAGTAAGCAGAGGCGCACCGTACT
>JBBQPY010000124.1:0-15838 GCA_038216735.1 Chthonomonadales bacterium | reverse complement strand
ACATAGACAAGTTGCAACGAAAATGGGCCTCTACAATGCCCTGTGCGGCCACTCTGGAAATTCACGTGACTGAAATGTCACCAAAAAATCGGTCATTCGGTTCAAAACGACGCAGACGCTTATTTCGCAATCGGTCTTAAGATAAGAAAACAATACCCGATGGGGCAATTTCGTGCGGTCAAAAACGGCTACGCGAGGTTGCCCTTTAGTCTAAACGTCAATTCCCAACAAGGAACTATCAATTCCGCCTCAAATTATCTTTTCCATAGGCGAAATTACTGTACCGTATATTCTCTCTGCTTCCTTTGCTTTTTTCAATGAGCAGATTGGTTGGTGCCCAGGCGTCTGAAAGACGTTTGCGCTTTTCAGACGGGTACTTTCAGTACCGGCATATTGCATACCACATTATTTGAGAGGATTATTTGTGTGGCACCAGGAGAATGTGCCAGTCGGGTGGATCGCCTTCCGTATAGTCGGCTATCTCTTCCAGTAGGGAGTGCTTTTCTGCCATCGGACCGTTACAGGTCAGGTACGCTCGATAACGACCTGGCGGCACTTCTATCAGGGTCGGATGCGGCTGACCCAACTCATTCAAGCCCAAGACAATCATCTGACCGCTCGGGCATTGAAGGTCTGCTTCCCTTTCGAAGTGCCCGACGTTTTCGATCGGCTTCAAGGGTTCCTCATCACAATAGCGCGGCGATAATTCAGCGACGACGCGATACACTCCGGGAAAGACCAGTGTCCAGGCGAGCATCTGCTCCTGTGCCGCATAGTCGACAAGATAGCCGTTGAAAACATAAAGTGAGTCGGCAGCATTTCCGCCTTCCATCTCGATTTCGGCGTCTGCTTTGCTAAAATGACCGGGCATAAAACCGTCGACGTTGACGGTCGAGGCTGCATCGAGCACTGCCATATAGCAACTATTGACACGGAGTATAATACTGTTCATTGCGAGCACACTGGTCCTGACATTGGAATCGTTAGGTTTACTGCACAGCAGGAAGAGTCCTTATGCCAAAGGCTCGTGATGTCGAAGGTTCGAGCAGATTGTCACAGTTTCCGGCAGATGCGCTCGACCAGCGCTACCAGCTCCTTCGGGTTGAACGGCTTCGTAAAGTAATAATCTATGTCGCCTTCTTTCGTCCATGGCGAGAGGATGACGACCGGAATATCTGCGGTTCCAGGGTCAGTGCGAATCCTTTGCAGCAGTTCGAACCCGTCTACTCCAGGCATCAGTGCATCTGTAACGACGACATCGGGGATATTCCTGTTGACCCTGAGTTGCGCTTCTTCCACGGTCGACGCCGTGTCGACTTTGAACCCTGCGCGTTCCAGGTTAATCTGCATCAGCCGGACGATTTCTGCCGTATCGTCCACCACGAGTATCCGCCGCGCTGAGTTGATACTCCGACGTTCTTCTTCATCAAGAACGCGCCGTATCCAGTCGCTTCTCGAGCCAAATGACCACAGGATCCGGCCAATGAATGCGGTCATCACATTCCTTTAGAGCGACAGCCAGCGCTCAGTAAAGCTACTTGAACGTTCGATTCCCATCATACGGATGGGGAAAGGCAGCAACCTGAAACTCGTCTTGATATACGATGTTGTGCAGATGATCGCACTTCTGTACTTCCATCAGGTAACCATTCTCGCGCAGAATCGCTCCCATACTCCACATTCGCTGGATGCACTCGTGGGCACTCGCGCGGAACCAGAAGATCGCCCTCCCTTTAACATCGGACCTATCGGGACTGGGTAGATTAGCGAGGAACCACGCCCGTTCATCCTGCAATTTCTTGTATTCATCCGTACTGAGAATGCCTGACCTCAACAGTTCAGCCGCAGCTACAAACAGCCCCTGTGGCTGATGCGAATCTTCGTCAATCTGGGTAATCACAAAACGGATGTACATTGGTCTGGGTCTGAAGCGGTTTTCCGCACGGTATCATCTCTCGTCGGGTTCGGGTGGTTGCTGCATAGGATGCATCTGGATGTTTTGATCTTCTGGATGCCAGTGAACTTCGGCAGACCGGCCCAGGGCTATAGACATCTCCCCTAATTTTGCTGGGTCGACTTTCCTAATGCCATTTGTCTGTTTACCAAGGATGGCATCGCTTACGGGAACACTGACATAGGCATACTCCGTCGTCGTACGCTGGAGCCGAATAGAGATCGAATAAGTTCTCATTTGCCTGTTTCTCGCAGAGATATGCGACAGCATTTTGTCACCGCTACTATGGCCCGGATTTGGCAGCGGGTTTCTGCGCCGTATTAGTGACCGTTTTAATCGCTGGCTTCACCACGGGATCGTCGAGATGCACCGTCATTCGAGCATGTACGTCGATATTGCTCGAAGGCGGCATGATTTTGTCCGGATCAGGCTTTACCTGCTTGCGAACGAGCAGCGCGTTCATCGTCAACTGCACTTCGCTGACGCGCCCGGTGTATCGAGCGGCATTATTCGCCAGTTTCACCGTTTTGGCACCAACAGACGATTGCGCAAGGAACTGCACCGTGCCATTTAGCGTCAGGTCGCCTGACAGTGTGCTGGCGATCTCCTCCGGCTTAGCGGTCGAGTTGCCCTCCTTATTCAGGCTATCCTCGACACGTGCCGTCGCATTCTGCTCCAGATGAAATATCTTGCTTTTCCCCGCTGGCTCGATCGTCGTGATATGGTTTTTGTAGGAGGTCCGGCCCGCTTTGGAGCCGAGCAGACCGTCTGTACTCGTCCACTCCGTAGCGACCGCGACCGGGTTAGGAGCAAAAGAGATCGGCATGATCAGTAAAAAGAGTTTGCGCAGGTCGAAACCGATGTCGATGCGCACCGCCGACATCTTGTTTCCGCCGACCAGACTGGCAACCGAGCCATCGGACCGCAGCACTGCTGTCGCATTCAGCGCCTTCTGTATGTCTTCGAGCGCGATCGGGAACGGCGTCTCCCAATCCGGATCCACTTTGCCGTCGGCCGGGGCTTCTCTGTCGAGGAGACTCAAGTCGCCGCGTTCTACCGTGAACGCAATCGTCGCTCCCTCCGCATCCACTTTCTTGACGGTAGCGACATAGTCGATCAAGGCTTTGAGGTGGATCGTCGGGCTGTCGGGCTGCGCGAACGGCGGGAAATGCCCGCTGAAAAACGCCAGCACTTTGTAGTGGTGGCTCTCGCCCTGCTTGTACTGGTAGGTCAGAAGATTCGCGGCAGAAGCACGGGTCGAAGATTTCGAATCGGTAATTTTAGGGGTGCTTCTGGTAGATTTCTTCGCTGGTTTCGTCTGTGCCGAAGCGTGTGGTACAGTGACTGTGAACAGTCCGAAGGCGAGCAGTGCTGTCCCCGCCAGGCTGATTTTCCTGACGCCGGCGCTCAGTCTCTGCGTCTTTGCTGTGTTTATCGTTGCTCTGTTTATCAAAAAAGTTCGCTCCTAGTTATTTCTTTTATCTCGTTATTGTTTCGTTGCTATGTCGTTGTCATACGCAGGCATTCTACCATACGCCAAAATGCCTGTCAAAACGCCGCGCCAGCGAAAGTTTCAGGGGTTGCTCGCGACGAACACTATTATCGTCGGTACAGAGTGCCTTTGACGCCGTGACGGGCGCGCAGGGTTACCGAGGGCATCAGTTCGATCGTCTGTTCGGGGTCGTGGCGAAACTTCCATTCGGGCAGAATTGTCGCCAGAACTAGCGCGAGTTCCATCATCGCGAACGTGCTGCCGATGCAGATGCGCGGTCCGCCACCGAACGGGAAGTAGGCGTATTTGGGCAGGGTTTTGGCGAAATCGCCATCCCAACGTTCCGGCTGAAACGACTCTGGATCAGGAAAGCGGCGCGGATCGCGGTGCATCACCCACTGGCTCAGGATCACTGTCGTTCCAGCTCGAACTGCATGACCGCCAATCGTGCAGTCCGTGAGCGCAGTGCGTCCGAGCGTCCATGCGGGCGGGTAAAGCCGCATCGTCTCCATAATGACCTGCTCGGTATATTTGAGCCGGGGACGGTCCTCGAGTGTCGGCTTTCGCCCATTCAGAAAGCGTAGTTCCTCCAGCAGTTTCGCTTCCTTGTCCGGATTTTGGGAGAGGAGATAGAGGGTCCAGGTGAGGGTCAATGCGGTAGTGTCGTGCCCGGCAAGAAACAGCGTCAGTATCTCATCGCGAAGCTGGCGGTCGGTCATGTGAGAGCCGTCGTCCTCGTCCTGGACGCGCAGCAGCATCGAGAGCAGATCGCCACGATCTTCGCCGCTCTCGCGTCGGTCGTGGATTATTTTGTAGACGATCGTATCGAGCGCACGGATCGCGCGACGCAATCCACGGGTCTGCGGGGTCGGCAGCCAGTCAGGCAGGAGCACGATATAGTGTATCCAGCGAGCGAAATCCGTCTGAGCAATTTCCAGCGCGTCATAGACTTTGGATGCGTCCCCGACTTCTGTTCCGAAAAGCGTCTTGAGCGCGATTTTCAGCGTGAGGCGCATCATCTGTTCGTAGATGTCGCACTCCTGCCCATCCTCCCACTGTGCGGTGAGCGCGGCGGCATCGTCGACCATTATCTCTGCGTAGGCTGCGATCCGGTCGCGGTGAAACGCGGGTTGGGTCAATTTGCGCTGCCGCCGCCAGAAATCGCCCTCGCTCGTCAGCAGTCCTCTGCCGAAAAGCACAACACTGCGGCGGAGTGCGGGCGCTTTTATGAAATTGCGATAGTCGGTAACGAGCACCTGCTCGATTGCGTCCGGATCGGAAACCAGCAGCGCATGAAGATGCCCGAAACGCAGCGGCACGAAATCGCCATACTCGCGCGCGCACCGCTCCAAAAATCCCAGTTTGTTGTTCGCGTACTGATGTAAATTCCCAAACAGAGGGTGTCCCTTCGGACCCGTCCATGTACTCGATCGCTCTTTTTTATCGTAATTTTGCTTCTTATCCCCGGTCGGCTCCGAGGAAGATTTTTGTGTCGCAATCGGTGACATCGCGCGCCTCCTGACTTCCTATCCAGTCCATTTTCCTCTAACGTGCCTCCGCGTCCCAGCATCAGGAAGGATCACCCGGGTTGTGTCCGGCATAGAGTCCGCGCAGGTCGCTCAGGTAAGCCGGGAAACGCAGTTCCGCCATCTCGAGGTCGGCATATGTCTGCACGAAGGATTTCCCGTTTACCTCGACGCGTATCATGACGCTTCCCGGTCCCGTATGAATGGGCTCCTCCTGCTTATTGTCTGAGCCCCCGTGCCCAAAAATCTTACGAAACACCATGTTTCACCTCTTAATATTTTCTCATAATTTTTGAAGCGAGATATTGGAACCAGTAAGAACGGAGTCACGTCAGTATGATTACGAGCATGTAATATCCAAGAACCAAAAGCTGCCAGCAGACTATAGATCGAGGCAGCGACAAAATCCGCTCGTGATATGGGTTTAAAATTTCTACTCTGGCAGCGCAGCGCTTCCAGCGACCTAAACAAGGAACATAATGATGAAGAACAGCCTGAAAACAATTTTACCAATGCTGGCAGTCAGTATTGGAATTCTGGGTACCAGCGTCATTCCGGCTTCTGCTGGACAGACGGGAACGAAAGCTATTCCCAGTGGCACTGCGACAAATGGAACGATGACCAGGACGCATAGAACGACGACGCACAGAAGCTTTGCACAGCGGCATCGTCACCTGACTTCGGCAGCAGCGGGAATCGGCGCCTATGAGCTTGCCAAAAAAACTGGTCGAAATCGCGCAGCACATGGTGGAAAGCGCAACTTCGCTCAGCGGCATCCGTTCCTGAGCGGCGCGGCCGCCGCTGGTGTGACCAGCCACGAAATCAAAAAGCACAACAAATAGTCTAGCAAGTGCGCTGACAATCGAAACTGCCCTTCCGAATATACTTCTATTCGGAAGGGCTTTTTATGGTCTGGCGCTACTCGACACTCTGCCCGTGCTCGCGAAGAAAAGCGAGGGTTTCGTCGAAGCCGACGATGCCGGTAGTCGCGCCGAGTGCGGTGACGCAGCACGCGCCGACGCCATTCGCGAACCGCGCGCACTGCTCGATGTTCCAGCCCCTCACCAGTCCTGTCAGAAAGCCTGCAACGAAGGAATCCCCCGCGCCGAGCGCGTCGATTGCCGTCACTGGCAGCGCAGGCAGCGTGATTTCCTCGCCACTTTTACTGCGAACGTAGACACCTTTTTCCCCGAGTTTGAGCCCGACGACTTCCGCACCCGCATCGATCAAAAACTGCGCGACGTCCTGCAAGTCCTCGCGCCCCCCTGCAAGCATTTTCGCCTCTTCGTAGCTCGGCAGGAAATAGTCTACATAAGGCAGACAGGGCGCGACGAGGCGCATCCAGTTGCCGCGTGAATCCCAGGCGGTGTCGAACGAGGTCGTGATACCCGCCTCACGTGCCGTCTTCAGGAGTTGGGCGCTGGGTTCGCCATCGAGCGCAGGCAGCAGAAAAGCCCCGGCAATGTGGAAAATTTTGCTGGCGCGCATCAAATCGAGATCGATATCCCCCTGGGAGAGGGCAGCATTCGCACCGAAATAGTGTACGAAGCTACGCTCTCCGTCGCTATGCACCATTACCATTGTCGCAGACGTCGCATTCTCCGGATCACGTACGACACTGCGCACATCGACACCTGCGAGCGCCATACGATCGATGATAAAATCCCCGAAACCATCCTTGCCGACTTTTCCGATTACCGCCGTTTTCACACCGAGTTTGGCAAGTGCAACACCGGTACTGGCGGCGTTGCCTCCGGTATGTAGTTCCATGCGGTCGACCAGCGAAAGTTTTCCCTTTTGAGGCAGGCTGTCGATCGGTTTCCCCACGACATCCGCTACGAGCCCCCCGATACAGGTCACATCCGGCATGACAATCTTCTCCTCGATCGAATTCGTATCCATTAGAGTTTCGGCAGGCGAAAATCAGCGTCCGGGACTGCTCCTTCGGCGACCGCAACCGTCACGACTCCGTAGCGAATCAGCAGTTGGCGTACACACTGAGTCGCCACCAACGGAATTGCCCCGAGCCAGAACAGCGCGAGCGGCAGAGCCAGCATCGTCATTAAAACGGTAAGCAGTACCAGCGCAGCGAGTGTGCCCAGCGTATGGAGCGGACTCGCAAAAGTGAGGTAGAGGGCACGCCGCAGCGCCGCGAATGTTCCCCGACGGGCCCGCTGTGTCGGCTCATCGAAAACGCCGGATTCCTGCGCGACGCTCAGCGGAAAATGCAGCGCGGACAGCATGCTCCAGAAAAGCAGCAGGTAGCCGCAGACAACCTCGGCAAGCAGTCCCCCGACGCCCCAGATACGGCGATAGAACCAGAAGTTGGCAGCAAACAGGAAGAGAGCCAGGGTTTGAAGCAGTAGAAGTCGAGCGCTCATACCATAGAGGCGAACACACTCACGCAGGAAAAAACTGTAGGAGACTTCTTCGTTGGAGGCGATACGGAGCGCGCAGCCGAACGCGCCTCCGAGCGGGAACGCTACGCTGCACGCCCCGACAATCGCCAGTATTAGTAGGCGAATCGGCAGCAGGAGTGAATCGGGCAGATGCGCGAAGAGGTTCAGCAGCAGAGTAACAAGGGCTGTTCCCGTCAGGCTGATACCGATTACGACCCCGAAGTGGTCCCATGTCTGACTCAGCGCCGTTCGAAGCGCAAGTCCCAGTTTCGTCGGGGGGAGCGCAGTCAGGGGCGCAGCGGCAGATTTCGTTCCGTCCGCAGGGTTTGCGGAAGTATCAGGCATCATGCCTGACTGTTCCGTGCAGACTGTGCCGATTCCTGCAAGCGAAGGTCCGCCATGGGCGATCGCGGGCGTCAGTCACCCCGGTCGCGCGCGCTGGATCCCTGCCCGAGCCGAAGCTTAAGCGCTTTGAGACCCATCCCATGCGAACCGGCATAACGCGCCGGATAGGGTATGGAATCGCCTTTCATCGCTGCCCAGAGAACGCGGTTGAGCGTGTCCGCGTCCGCAATATCGGGCTTGTCGAAACGTAGCGACGCGCTTTTTCGAGCCCAATCGCGAGCAGCACGCTGCCTTTTCATCTCCAGTTTCGACAGCGATTTCCGCTCCGAGGTTCCCTTTCGAGTCGACTGTTTCGGGACAATGACAGGCGCTAATTTCGGGTTTACGGTTCCGAGCGGAATCCTGTTGGGCAGACAGGAGTACGGACGCAAATCGGGCTTGTCTGTGAAGCAGGCAGTCATTAGCGGCGCGAGCGCGTCCATCTGGTTCATCGGCGGCAAGCCAAGTATGCGCTCGATCGTGTGCAGCACCGATGTCTGGTTATAGAACTGGCTGACGACCGCGCCGCGCTTCGTATAGGGGCTTACCACCAGGCAGGGGGAACGATGTCCGTCTACATGGTCGAAACCGTCCTGTGGATCGTCCTCATCGACGAAAATACAGGTGTCTTTCCAGAACCGGCTCCGGCTGATCCCCGCGACGACCCTGCCGAGGGCGAGGTCGTTATCGGCAAGATACGCGGCGGGAGTCGGATCGCCCGGTGTCGTGCCGCTCGTATGGTCGTTTGGCAGATAGAGGATCGTCAGGTTCGGCAGGTTGCCCGACTCCTCGAAACCTTTGAGTTCCCGGAGAAATATTTCGGCGCGCATCACGTCGGGTATGTCCATATTCCAGCCAGGAGCGTCCGGGCAGCTAAAACGGCGCAGGTTCTCGATGCCGATAGTATGCTTGTAGGTCAGCGTGTGCGTATGATTCAAAAACTCTTTGTAGATATGTGTATAGTCCACATCGGGCGACTCGTGAGTATAATCCATCTCGCCGTAGTTCCGGAAGGTCCGCCCGTGCGCGAGTGCGTTGTCCCACAGGAACCCGGAGGACGAGTAGGTTAGCGGATCGTCGCCGAAAGTGTAGCTGCGGGTAAAGCCGCCGAACGCCTTCTCCAGATGATCGGTGCAGTTCCCCTCGGTCGCCCACGAATGCCCATCTGCCGAGAGAACGCCATTGCAGTAAAAATTGTCGAGCAGCACGAACTGCTCCGCGATTGCATGATGATTTGGCGTGATTTTGCGCCCGAAAAGCGTCAGGCGCGGGTCGCTATTACCGCGCCCGGTGTCTCCGAAAATCTGATCGTAAGTGCGGTTCTCTTTGATGATATACAGGACGTGCTTGAAGACAGACGGTTCACCCAGGCTCCTCGGGACGGGAACCGGCGTTCCGATGAAGTTCGCGTAAAGCGCTCTTTCTCGAAGAATCTGCGGAACGCGAGAGTTAGCGAGCGAGCGGCGCGTGTAGTCTTTTAGCTCGGTGGCGTTTGGCAGCGAAATGCGGCTGATAGTTCCTGTGTACTCATAGACGTTGTGTTTCATAGCCGGGGGAACGGGATGCGGAACTTTCAGTTTGTCTTTCGGTTGTTCTTTCTGTCTTTTTTTCGGTGTGGTCAATCGCTTCTGTGAGTTGACAGGCTGCTTTACGTTCTGTTTACCAACCGGGTTTTTGCGTCCAGAACCGTTCGCCGTTGTGCTCTGCCTGTCTACTGGCTTTAATGAGCTGACAGAAACTTGACTCTCCGCGCTCTTCAGACCTCGAGAGCCAGTTCCCTTAATATTGCAAACGTAAATATTTTTCGCATCGACTGCTACGCCGCCGGGATACCAATCGGTAGGTATGAACCCGGTCACGCGGCTCGAATTTGCCCCGCTATGATCGAGCGTAACGACCGCAAGCGCATTGTTGCCGCCGTTTGCAACAAAGAGGGTCGAGCCGTCCTTGCTCAGGGCGAGCGCGTTGGGCATACTCCCGAAGGGCAGGTTCCGAGACGGACGTATCGAGACCGTCTCAATGACGGCACGCGCTGCCGTGTCGATAATGCTGACGGTATCGGAGTTGGCGTTTGTGACGTAGAGCCTGCCGTCATCCGCACTGAGAGTAAGGTCGGAAGGATGCAGTCCTGTTGCTATCTGTTGGGTTTCGCCGCGGAGTAAACTAACGACCGAGACACAGCCACTACTCCCTACTCCGCGAACATCGATCAATGCCTCCGTTCCAGATGAAGCAGCGCTGCGTTCGCCCGACTGTGCGCGCCTGCCGCCCCAATCAGTGACATAAGCGGTGCTGCCGCCCTGTGTCAGCACCACTCCATAGGGGGCGATTCCGACCGGCATTTCGGCGATCATCTTCCCGGCTTCGAGATCGACGACCGCCAGCGAATTGCTTCGCGACAGGCAAACGTAGGCGCGTTTACCGTCGGGACTCAAGCCGATTCCGCAGGGATAGGAGCTGCCCTTCGGCTTCGCTCCGGGGAGCGAGATAGTTCGACGCCAATCCCATTTACCCGCTGCAGTAATGCCGGCTTCCAGGATCTGGCTATCGGCGGTCGTCAGATAGATCCGGCTTCCGTCCCGGCTGAGAGCGATCCCGTGCAGTGATGTGCCGCCTTTTGCCGGGAGCTCCTGCCGTACTTGCCACGTTCGCGCATCCAACACGACCAGACCCCGGTCGTCTTTGACATAGACCGTGTCGCCATCCGGAGCGAGTACGAGGTCGATCGGACGACCTGCGAAAGCTACCGTCTGTCCTGCCGTTCCGACGATTTGATCAGTCGCCACGAGCGTTCCCCCCGTGGCGATAGAGCCGACGTGTGCCTGACCGACATCCTCGATCGGCAGGCTATTCATCTGCGAAAAACTGAGCGACGGGAGGTCGATAAAGGAGAGGCTGAGGGTGGCGAGGACGAACAGCACAACGCGTGTGCATGTATTCGATCGAGTAGGTCTAGTCATAATAGATGTGCTTTGCTATCTTAGCGTGCTGAAATTGAGCGGGATAGGAAATAAGCGGAATAAGAAACTGAGGCTGTGCTGCAGAGTATTATAGCCGATGCCATTCGCTATTAGCGAGTGAAAGCGATTATCGGTGACAGAGAGCAAAACAGCGCATCAGGCAAGCGAGCTGCTTTCCCGATGCGCCGTCTATCGAAAAACGGACTCACTAACTTTCGAAGCCTGATCGACGAACTACGGACCGGGCGGATCGTTCTGCGCGATGTAACCGAGGTCGCTGCCCGCCGAACCCGGTACGTACTGCGGTACCATCCAGATTCCCATTGCAGTGCGCGTATAGGTCTGGCGCAGCGTGCCGCCACTGTCGCCGTCTTTGACCTGATACCACTTTGCGTGTCCATCCGAGAACGCAAGGTTGTCGCCCTCTTTGTGGCGCACGCGCATTCGGATTTTGTTGATGAAGTCCGGAGTCTCGATCGTCACATACTGGCAGCCCCAGGTTGTGCCGTACGGCGGAACCGAGTTGGAGTGCAGAAATGCGATCACGTTCGCAGGCTGCGCGATAGCAGCGAGTGAGATCGGCGAAGTCCAGAGCACGGAACCATCGGGCGATTGTCCGTAATCGCCATCCCCCGGACTGCCGTACGAGCCATCTGCGCCGAGGAACCAGTTATAGCTGTAGGAGTTGGTCATCTGCTGGCCGTTGAACGGGGCGCAGAAATCGCTCCCCTGAAAGGTTTTGTCCATCGAGGGGCAGCGGAACATATCGCGGCTCTTGACGTAGGGCATGATCGTCATCGACCAGCCATGAAAGGGCTGTCCATCGCCGTTCGTCATGTTGCCGTTCAGGAACAGCGCACTGCCAATTGCAGAGCCAACATTTGGCATTTTCTCATCGTAGTCCTGCACATACATCGTGGCTGCGAGACTCACCTGTTTGATATTGGACAGGCAGACGGTCTGGCGTGCGCTCTCACGCGCCTGCGCGAAAACGGGGAAGAGGATCGCTGCCAGAATCGCGATTATCGCGATCACCACAAGCAGCTCGATCAATGTAAACGCGCGGCTATTAGCCTGCGCAGAAGAAATATAACGCATCTGTTTCTCCTGTAAATAGAGTATGGGATTAAATAATTGCGCCTGTCATGTGACACAATTTAGACTGCCCTACAACTCTTTACAACCATAACAATTTTATTATATCCCGGAAGTATTAAGAGTAGATTAAACGCATATTAAATCTTTGTTATGGCGAGATCTTGCACGTGTAATGGACACCGTTGTTTCGATGTCGCGCATCTCTTCAGTGCCTGACCTCACCCTCTCCCGAAATATCGTGAGAGGGTGATATTCACGTAAATGGAGATCAGCCGACGGACATTTTCAGTTTCGGAACGCCCGTCACTGCGGTTGCCAGCAAATGTGCGCTCTCCTCCACGTCGGTTGTGCTCCCGGACGCAGAGATAGTCTGACCGGCAGATTGGAATCGCTCGACCAGTTCACGCTGTTTTTTGACCATCTCCTGGAGACTCTGTGCCGTCTCGGATACTTCGAGAATCTTAGCTGTCTGATCGCTGACACGTACGGCTACGTTCCGCGCATTCGCGGAAACTTCGTCTGCGGTCGCACTCATCTGTTCTGCTCCAGCCGCCGTCTCCTCGCTCGTCGAAGCCACAATCATGATCGCTGAAGAGACCTGCTCCGCTCCGCCGACCATTTCGACCACCATGCGCTCATTCTCCTCCGCGACATGGCGCACTGCCTCGACCGAAATTCCCACCTCATTCATTGCCGTCGTCATCCCTTCGGCAATCGACTTTACCCGCACGACCTTCGAGGCCACCTGTTGGACCGTCTCTATAATCTGGACCAGCGCCGCCGCTCCCTCACTGCTGGAGGCGGCCGCATCCGAAGCCTCCTGACGAGACGCTTCCATCGCTTCCGTTGTCGCTTCGACATCCATCCGGACGCTCCCGATCAACTCGGCGATCTCTCTCGTTGCCGCGGCGGAACGCTCCGCGAGTTTGCGAACTTCGTCGGCGACCACTGCGAAACCGCGCCCATGCTCGCCTGCCCGCGCAGCCTCGATCGCGGCGTTGAGCGCAAGCAGGTTGGTCTGCTCCGCGATCTGATCGATCGTCTCCACGATCGCGCCGATCTGCTTCCCCTTCGCGCCCAGTTCGCGCACTTTTCCGGCGGAGGCTTCGACCTGTGTGTAGATGCGATTCATACGGGACATCGTCTGCGAGACCGCCTGCCCGCCTGAATCGGCAACCCGGGCAGCCTGCGCAGCAGAATCCGCCATCTCCTGTGCGGAGGCAATTACCTGATCGACGGCGTGCGATGCCGCGCTCATTCCCGTATTGGCTGCCTGTGCCGCTTCTTGCTGACGTCTGCTGCCGGTGCGCACGCCGTCGACTGCCGTTCGCAGCGATTGCATCGCGTTCGCCGCATCCATCGACGAATGCGCCTGTTGTTCGCTCGCGCGAGCCATCTCCGAACTGGTCTGCGCCGACTCGGCGGCGGCTCGTGCGATCTCATGCATTGCCTGTGCCATCGCCTCGACTGCCTGGCCGGATTCCGTACAGGACATCGTCAGATGTTCGCTGGTCTGCGCTACCGTCTCCGTATTCGCGGTCATTGCGCCGACGAGCAGGCGCAGTTGATCGATCATCTTAGCGACCGCATGTCCGAGTTCGTCGCGCTCGCTCCGTGGAGTAAAGTCGATATCCAGATCGCCCGACGCCACTTTATCCGCCACGGTAGCGATGTCGCGCAGGCCGTCCGTCATGCCCTGGAGGTCGCGGCCGAGCTGACCGATCTCGTCACGAGCGCCCATCTCGATCTGTCGATTGAAATCTCCGGCGGCAATCGTCCTGGCAGTCTCCAGCAGACTGGTCACGCTCTGCACGGTCGCGCGGTAGAAACCGAGAAACAGATACACTGCAAGCATGAGTGAGACGACTGCGATTGCGTCGACTGAATTACGGCGCACGACATAGACGTGAATTCGCCGCGCCAGAAGTGTATCGAGCAGACCGATTCCCGGCTGCATAAATCTATCGGAGGCATCGAGTACCGCGATGCCAGATTGTGTGAGCGCGTCAGTTTTGTTTTGTTCTGCGCTCTGCACTTGCTTATCATGACCGTTCGATTTCTGGTCTTTTTTTTGCGTTGCCGCTTTAACAGGCGGCTGCAATACCTGCTTCGTCAGCATATCGATAAACTGCGTGTTTGCCGTCTGCAGGCTGCCTGCAGTAGGGTCGGTCTGCGCTTTCACCGCACTGTTGAACTTGATCGCCTGCAGCAGATCTCCCTGCAGTGCGGAGAGTGGGCTGCTCATCTGCCCGGTCAGCACGATCAGCTGTGTCTTTTCTTCCGGTGTCACCCCCTTTCGCTGCGCGGCGCCTGCCGCCAGAGCGCTGGCCTGAGTCGTGTTCACCATCACCTGTGGAAGCTGCGTCAGCAGCGTATCCATCGTGTAGTAGCTGTCGATGTCGGGATCGAGGATCAGATTCGAGTTGTTTCCGACCAGGGTGAGAAACGCGAGCATATCCGTAGCGAATGCGCTGTGCGCATCGAGGCTATCCTGGACGGTAAACGACGTCGACTTGCTCTGCAGCGCCGTCCATTTGTCTTTGAGTTTCGTCCAGTCGCCACTCGTTTTCAGGTCGGAATTCATATCCTTGTCGATTTCATCTACGGCTTTGATGTCGGCTGCGACCGTATTCTGCAGACTGGCGACTTCTTCCCTGGAAGAGTGCTGCAGAAGCAGCTTATTGAGCGCGAGCTGATGGCGCAGGACATCCGAGAGAAGTTTGGCAAGCGGCCGACTGTATACGACACCTGTGCGCTCGAGTCTCGCGAACTCGATATTACTGTTGATTTCGTGCTGAAAATAGTACATGACGACAAGTAGCGGCAGGAGAAACATACCGCCGATCAGACTGAACTTGTACGCGTAGCGCAGCCGACTCATGGTCTTCCCCCGAATAGCTGGAGGATAAGTTAAGCGGTACACTGGCTTCATGTTCTCACCAAGGAGATGAAGACCGATGAGTGACCGCAGAGTATTTACCGAAGAATTCAAACGCGAAGCCGTGCGTCTGGCAAAGCAGAGTGGCAATCAGAGTGGCACAGCCCGCGATCTAGGCATCCATATGAGTGTGCTGCAGCGCTGGAAAAAGACGCTGCAAACCGATAAACCCAACCCCTTTCCCGGGCAGGGCAATCCTGCCGATCCCGAACTCGCTCGCCTGCAACGCGAGAATGCCCGCTTGCAGGAGGAGGTCGAGATCCTAAAAAAGGCTGTCGGTATCTGCACCAGTCGCTCACGGTGAGATACCACTTCATGCAAGAGCAGCATCCCTATTTCTCTGTAAGCGCACTGTGCCGGGCGATGCAGGCGAGCGCCTCCGGCTACTATGCCTGGAAGAAACGCCTGCCGAGTCCACAGGAGTTGGCCAACGCGAAGTTGTCGCAACAGATCAAAACGGTGTATCACGACAGCGATCAGACGTACGGCAGTCCACGCATCTATCACGAACTCAAGGCGCAAGGCATACCCTGTTCCCAGAAGCGCATTGCCCGCCTGATGCGGCTGTCGCATCTGTCTGCGGTGACTTCCAAGCGCTTTGTGGTCACCACCGATAGCGACCATGCGTTGCCCGTTGCCGAGAACCTCCTTGCTAGGGAGTTCACCGTCACCGTTCCCAACGCTCGCTGGACGACAGATATCACCTACCTCTGGACAGGTGAAGGCTGGCTGTACCTGGCGGTGGTCCTCGATCTGTTCTCGCGACGCATTGTCGGCTGGGCGATGGGGGAGACCCTGGAGCGCAGCCTGGTTCTCAGCGCCCTCGCTATGGCGCTTACCGGCCGTAGTCCATCGGCAGGACTGCTGTGCCACAGCGACCGCGGCAGCCAGTATGCCAGCGGCGATTACCAGCAGGTGTTGAACAACGCAGGAGCCAAGTGCAGCATGAGTCGTAAGGGAAATTGTTGGGACAACGCCCCCACCGAGAGTTTCTTTGCGACCCTCAAGCGCGAACTGGTTCACCGCGTACGTTTTGCCAGCCGCGACGAAGCTCGCCGCGTCCTTTTCCGCTGGATCGAAGTCTGGT